>NHDB01000008.1 GCA_002167945.1 Flavobacteriaceae bacterium TMED48
CACAAAATAATTCAGAGTGAATAAAGAATTAATTATACGTTCGCATTCCTCTGCTGTTGATTTTGCACTGCTCAAGGATGGAAAATTAATTGAGCTAAATAAAGAAGTTGAAGACAATAACTTTTCTGTAGGCGACATATTTGTCGGCAAAGTAAGAAAAGCAATGCCCGGGTTGAATGCCGCATTTGTAAATGTTGGCCATGACAAAGATGGTTTTTTACACTATCACGACCTAGGCCCAAAATTTCCTTCACTAGTTAAGTATATTAAACAGATAAGCACAGGTAAAAACAAAGATTATCTTTTAAAACAATTTCGTTACGAAAAAGACATTGAAAAAGACGGAAACGTAGGAGACGTAATTTCTTCCAAACAAACTGTCTTAGTTCAAGTTGTGAAAGAACCGATATCAACCAAAGGACCTCGGCTCAGTTCAGAAATATCATTAGCCGGTCGTTATATGGTGTTGATGCCGTTTTCAGACCGCGTTTCGATTTCACAAAAGATTGAAGATAGTGCGGAAAAGAATCGCCTTAAAAAGCTGGTTCAAAGTATCCGTCCCAAAGGCTTCGGACTTATTATTAGAACTGTTGCTGAAGGACAGAAAGTAGCTGCACTGGATGCAGATATCCAACAATTGTTGACGCGCTGGAAAAATTTATCAGCAAAGCTCAAACAAATTGACAGGTATCCAACAAAAGTGTTAAGCGAAATTAATCGCTCTTCAAGTATTTTACGCGATATTTTTGATGACCATTTCACCGGTATACATGTAGATGATGCGGCTATGGAATCAGAAATTAAAGACTATTTAGAGACTATCGCGCCAGATAAAAAGTCGATTGTAAAATTGTATGACAAACACCTTCCCATTTTTGAAAAATTCGGGATAGAAAGGCAAATCAAATCTGCATTTGGAAAAACAGTTTCAATGCAAAAAGGAGCCTATTTAGTGATTGAACATACCGAAGCGCTACATGTAATTGACGTGAATAGTGGCAATCGATCTAATCGTTCAAAAAGTCAGGAAGATACTGCCATGGAAGTTAATCTAATTGCTGCTACAGAAATTGCTAGACAATTAAGACTTCGAGATATGGGAGGAATTATTGTAGTCGATTTCATTGATTTAAATTCCAATGCCAATCGAAANAAGCTATTTGAACACCTTCGTGAAGAGATGAGTACGGACAGAACCAAACATAAAATTCTGCCGCCAAGTCGTTTTGGTCTCATTCAGATTACACGCCAACGTGTGCGGCCTGANATGAATATCAAAACGCAAGAGCCCAATCCCAACGTCAATGGGGAGGTGGAAGCTCCAATAGTATTAATTGACAAAATCAACACAGAGCTTAGTAAAATTACTAAGAACAAGCGNAATCAAAAGGAAAAACTATTTTTACATGTTCATCCTTTTGTAGCCGCTTACCTTTTAGACGGGAATCCATCCCAACGTCTAAAATGGTATTTTGAATACAAAAAGTGGATTCGAATTGTTCCACGCCACGCTTATCAATATTTGGAGTTTCGCTTCTTAAATAAAGACCGAAGAAGACTCCGACCTTAATACTCAAAACCACCCTCTCACGATTGGGTGGTTTTTTTTTAATAATCATCTATACTCAACACTCTTTTTCATCGTGTATGAAATAAGTTTTTTACCTTCAACTTATGCAGCAAAAACAAACCTTTACACTTCTTGAGGCACAACAAAAACTAGAACATTATTGCGCGTATCAAGAACGCTGCCATCAAGAGGTAATTGCTAAATTAAAAATAATGGGGATGATCCCTGCTGCCATAGAGGCTGTAGTTTCTCATCTAATAGAAGCCAACTACCTCAATGAAACTCGCTTCGCACAGAGTTTTGCTCGTGGAAAATTTCGAATTAAAAAGTGGGGAAAACTTCGTGTCAAAAGAGAGCTTAAAGCGCGTCAAATTTCTGAATACAATATCAAATTAGGACTCAAAGAAATTCCTGAATCTGAATACAACACTACCTTTTGGGCGCTTTTTGAGAAACGAAAAGAAGCTGTTAAAGCCTATCCTCTCCCTATTCAAAAGAAAAAAATTCTTAGCTATATGATGTATCGAGGATGGGAAACCCAAAAAATTTATGAAGCGCTAAGAGAACTGTAGATTAAAAACCGTAGCTGATAGAAACCAGTAGATTTCTTCCCGGCATGGGAACCAAGTTCGTCTCTGAATATGATGCATTGAAAAGATTATTAACTGATCCTCTTAATTCAAAAGAGGCTAATTGCCAATCTAAAGACCAATCCATCACCGTATAAGCTGCTGTTTCTGGACGTTGTGCATGTTTAACACCTAGAAAAGTCCCTAGCTTTTCAGTTAACTGAGCACTATATCTGAAGGTCACGTGATGCTTTAATGAGTTAATACTATATCGTGAAAAAGCTATTGAAGGAGCCTCCAAATCATCAACTAGATGAGTGTAACCAAACTGAATGTTTTGTTTGCTGTTATTCAATCGAAAAGGGACACTAAATTCTACCTCTGCTCCTGTAGTGGTTAGTTCTCTGATATTAGTAGCTCCCCATAGGTCTGTTTCGTTAGGTTTTACATAATCAATTAAATTAGTTGCTCTACGGTCAAAATAAGCAGCATAAAAACGGATTTTTTGACTAGAATAGCGTATGCCTAGCTCTTTAGAAAAAGCCTCCTCAGGCTTCAGATTTGGATTGCCAAGGGTGGTCCGATCTTCATAGAAAAGATCAGTGTAGGTTGGTATTCTGTAAGTGTACCCCAAATTTCCATAAAGCAGCCACTGCGAACTTAAATGAAGTCCAAGATCGATACCAGGATAAGCAAATAGTCCAAAATCAGAATAAGAATTTACAGCAACCCCTGGGGTTAAATTTAATACTCCATCAAAAAGATCAAAGCGTTGCTCTACAAAAAAAGTAGCCAATAACCTCTTCCTATAACCCAAATTATTACTTGCGATTGAGACCCGAGCAACATCTACTCCCATTCCTGTAAGCCCAAAAGATGAGGCGTAAATAGCGTCAAATGCCATACCCACCTTGTGAGTAATATGCCAGTTTTCATATACTTCAGGTCGATTTCTTAAATAGAGATAATGATCTTGCCCTCTTCTCCAATACAGTCTAGGTTTAAGTTTCCAATCCCCGCGCTGAATTTTAGACTGGAAAGCCAAAATCCCAGCTTCTGTTTCTTCATATTGATCAACTGCTTCGGGGGAAGCATAAAATCCGTTTGCTCCAAATTTTCGCCCTGAAAAGTTTGCGATTAAATTTATTGGAAGTTTTTTTTTCTTAAATAATTGCGCCTTGAAAAATAAATTATTGTTTTTAAAATCTGAATTATACCGATATCCTTCAGAAGTATTTCTTGAAAAATGTGCAATATAACTTCCCTTTTCAGATCCGTTATGCAGAGTGATTCCGCCGTGAAGTTGACTATATGATCCCGAATGGACTGCAAGTTTTCCTCCCTTTGAAACTTTTTGCTTAGTCACGATATTAATTGCCCCAGTAAACGCATTTTGGCCAAAAATACGAGCTGCAGGTCCCTTAACTATTTCAATCCGTTCGACCATTTCAAGAGGTGGAAGAAAATTCAGAGTATGATGCCCTGTTTGAGCATCATCCAGTTTGATCCCGTCTATTAGTAACAAGGTTTGGTCAAAACTTCCCCCTCGAATGTAAAGGTCTGCTTGCATTCCAACAATTCCTCGTTGACGTATATCAATCCCTGAAAGTAGCTGTAAGCCCTCAGTTGTCGTAAGAACACCTGATTTTTTTAACTCCTCTGCGGTAATAAATTGTATGCTCCTAGAATTTTCCTTTAGAGGTAAGTCTATTCTTGAGGAGGATAAAATGATTTCCTTTAGTTGTTGCGTACCCGTTAGGCTGTCTAATTGTGAATGGAGGGGCTGTCCAATAAAAATCAATAAAGTAATTACGACAATTGAGGTTCTTCTCATTAATGATAGTTAGTTTAACCCTCTTAGATCAAAAAAACAACTTAGCTATTTATTCCGTAAGTAAAATCACTTTATTATCACTCAATTCTATGGCACCTGATTGGATATNAAGATAAGTGGCATCACCGTCCTGAGTGAATTTGGATTTATTGGCCTCATCCAAGTTTATGTCCCCTTGAATTTTAACCCTGCCTTCGACTAAGGTGGAAACTATAGGAGCGTGATTATTTAGAATTTGAAAAGAACCTGAAGCTCCTGGTACAGTTACACTGAGAACTTCACCGCTAAAAAGTTGAGCTTCGGGAGAAACGATTTCAAGTTGCATAATTTATACTTCAGCTAACATTTTTTCACCGGCTTCTATGGCCTCTTCGATGGTTCCTTTAAGGTTAAAGGCAGCTTCAGGAAGGTGATCTAATTCACCGTCCATAATCATATTAAATCCTTTAATCGTTTCTTTAATATCGACTAAAACTCCAGGGATACCAGTAAACTGTTCTGCTACGTGGAAGGGTTGTGATAAGAAACGCTGAACACGTCTTGCTCTAGATACCGCGAGTTTGTCTTCTTCTGATAATTCGTCCATTCCCAAGATTGCGATTATATCTTGTAATTCTTTATATCGCTGTAAAAGTTCTTTTACACGCTGGGCGCAATTGTAATGCTCATCACCCAAAATTTCAGGTGTTAAAATTCGAGAAGTTGAGTCTAAAGGATCAACCGCTGGATAAATTCCGAGCTCAGCGATTTTACGAGATAGTACTGTAGTTGCATCTAGGTGGGCAAACGTTGTAGCAGGAGCAGGGTCCGTCAAGTCATCTGCAGGAACGTATACCGCTTGTACAGAGGTAATCGATCCTTTCTTAGTTGAAGTAATTCGTTCTTGCATGGCACCCATCTCAGTAGCAAGTGTGGGTTGGTAACCTACAGCAGAAGGCATCCGTCCTAGAAGTGCCGATACCTCAGAACCTGCTTGAGTAAATCGGAAAATATTGTCTACAAAGAACAGTACATCCTTTCCTTGACCGTCACCAGCACCATCACGAAAATATTCCGCAATAGTTAGTCCGGACAGTGCAACACGAGCACGTGCTCCTGGAGGCTCATTCATTTGTCCAAATACGAATGTTGCTTTGGATTCTTTCATGGCTTTATTGTCCACTTTTTTCAGATCCCAACCGCCTTCTTCCATAGAATGCATAAAATCATCTCCGTATTTTATGATTCCAGATTCAAGCATTTCACGAAGTAAGTCGTTTCCTTCACGTGTCCGCTCACCTACGCCGGCAAAAACTGAAAGACCACCGTGACCTTTAGCAATATTGTTAATTAACTCTTGAATCAAAACTGTTTTTCCTACTCCCGCACCACCGAATAGTCCAATTTTACCACCTTTAGCATAAGGCTCAATCAGATCAATTACTTTAATTCCAGTAAACAGCACTTCTGTTGAAGTGGAAAGCTCTTCAAATGCAGGAGCTTNTCTGTGGATTGNCAATCCGTTTTCATTATCTTTAGGTAAATTATCCATTCCGTCAATGGCGTCTCCTATAACGTTAAAAAGGCGCCCGTAAACGTTGTCGCCTATTGGCATTTGTATCGGACTTCCTATTGCTTTGGCAGCTGTTCCTCGGCTTAGACCATCTGTAGAATCCATCGAAANGGTTCTNACGGTTTCCTCACCAATATGAGACTGTACTTCTAGGATTAATNTTGTTCCATCAGAATTTTCAATTTCTAATGCATCGTAAATTCGAGGGAGTGGATTNTTTTCACCACTAAATTCAACATCTACAACGGGTCCAATAATTTGGGAAACTTTACCGATACTTTGAGCCATTTTATTCTACTTAAGGTTGGTTTTTACTAGACAAATTTCAAGTTGCAAATATATGGGGTTCATCTTAATAATCCGACACTTCAGCTCTTTTTTTATCGAATAGTAAAACCCCTTTGTAAAAAGATTTTTGTACCCTCCCATCCCAAACACTAACTGCTCCATTGAAGAAAAATATTCTGACACCTAGGGGTGCACTTCAAATACATACTGTACTAAAAGAAAAGGGCATGTGTTATTTCTAATGATTGCTTTTTGATTAGGTAAACTGCCCCATATCATCTATTTTTAGGGTCGTCATCAAGATCGAACTTTTGAAAACCGTTTTTTACTTTCTAATTAAAAACCTTCTTCGCTACTACAACTACGTTTATTTTAGGAATATTGAAGTGTACGGTTATGAAAATATCCCGAAGGACGGAGGAATTTTATTTTCCCCAAATCACCAAGGTGCCTTTTTAGACCCCTTAATTATNGGATCCATGACTCCTAATAAAATTACTTCACTGACACGAAGTGATGTTTTTGGAGGTCCNTTTCAATGGTTTTTAGATGCTTTTCAAATGCTGCCCGTTTACCGTATTCGTAATGGATACAGCAATCTTAAAAAAAATGATNTCACTTTTGCCAAGTGTTACAAACTCCTCAGCGAAGGAAAATATNTGTTGATGTTTTCAGAAGGAGGCCACCACGATGAATACTATCTNCAGAATCTGTCCAAAGGAAGCAGTCGANTAATCTATCAGGCGCAACAACAATTTCCTGACAAAAAACTTTACCTCATGCCTGTAGGGATTAATTANGGACATCANAGACAACCGCGCTGTACTTTNCATTTAGTTTTTGGAAAACCCATTGAAATTAATCAAACAGTTGATCCAGAATTAACAGAGGCTGAAAACATCAACAAGCTAAGAGCGAAACTTCAACAACGAATGAAAGAGTGTATTTGGATTGAAGATAAATCAGAAAACTATCCCNCTCAAAAACTGAAGATAAATAAACAAACNACACANTTTGACTTTTACAAATTAAAAAGTGAACTGNAGNCCAACCATTCNAGNCTTCCCAATAGGAGTTNGCTGAANAAAAGTTCCCTTTTTATTGTAGNGTTGTTAAGNGTCCCTAATATTATCCCTCTATGGATTNCTCGCAAAGTCATTTCAAAATTNGATGATATTGTTTTTNTCAGCTCCATGAAGTACGCTATGGGTGTCTTTTTCTTTCCAATTTGGTGGTTTGTAAGTGGATTGGCTCTAGCGTATGCCTTTGGAAATCCAGTAATGACCTGGTATTTCGTGATCTGTATCACCACTTTATTTATAAGGCAAAGAATTTTATTATCATAAATTTATAATCAATANATTTNTATTATAGTTTATTGTTTNTTNCCTGNNNATAAGNGCTCTTTTCTCTTTATAATAAGTTTTTACTATTATAAAATATTATTTAATTAGACAGAGCTATAAATTTTGTTTTCATTTAAGATTTGTAACTTCGCTCCATGCTAGATGTAATTGTAATTGGCGCAGGACCAATAGGTATGGCTTGTGGTATAGAGGCAGAAAGAAAGGGGCTGAGTTATTTGATTATTGACAAAGGAACTTTAGTCAACTCTCTTTATCACTACCCCATGAATATGACTTTTTTTTCTACTTCAGATAAACTCGAAATCGGTGACATTCCTTTTATTTCTCACAATGCAAAACCCACCCGTTCAGAAGCCTTAGAATATTATCGAAGAGTTGCATCCCATTGGAAATTAAACATCAAACTCTACGAAGAGGTTACCCGTATAAAAAATACGCAACAAGTGTTTGAACTTACTACTTCTAAAGGATCTTACACCGCCAAAAATCTTATCATAGCAACTGGGTTTTACGACCGTCCATTTTTACTTGGTGTGCCTGGAGAAGATTTACCTAAAGTAAAGCACTATTACAGCGAACCACACCCGTATTTTGGAATGGATTTAGTTGTTGTAGGTGCTGCAAACTCAGCAGTAGATGTAGCATTAGAAACCTATCGCAAGGGAGCAAAAAGCGTCACCATGATCATCAGGGAAAAACAAATTGGTGAAAATGTAAAATATTGGGCGCGTCCAGACATAGTTAACCGAATTGAGGAGGGAAGTATCAAAGCTCACTTTGAAGCAGAAATAGAATCCATAACGGAAGATAAAGTGGTATTTAAGGATGCTTTAGGCGTTCATCAAATTCAGAACGATTTTGTATTGGCCATGACGGGCTACGAGCCCAATTTTGAAATGCTCGAACAATTGGGTGTAGATTTCCATCAAGATGAATTTAGAACACCTGTCTACAATAATGAAAATATGGAGTCTAATACTAGTGGGGTTTATTTAGCTGGTGTGGTTTGCGGAGGCTATAAAACCAATAAATGGTTTATTGAAAACTCTAGGGTACATGCGGTTCAAATTATTGATGCGCTGTCAAAAAAATAGCCCGTGTTCTTCCATGTTTTATTAAATTGAGGAAAATATAGAAGTGAAAATACTCATCATTCCAGATTCATTTAAGGGTAGTCTAAGTGCTAAGGAGGTTGCCCAACTTATGGAGCAATGCGTCAAAGCAATTTTTCCTGAAAGTGAGTGCGTCTCGATGCCTTTTTCAGATGGCGGTGAAGGAGCCCTGACTGTTTTACAAACACATTCTACAGGTCAATTAATCAAGTGTTCAGCTTATGACGCACTTCAGCAACCCATTGAAGCTTCTTATTTTTTTTTTCAGAATAAAAACGAGGCATGGATTGAACTCTCTCAAACGGCGGGATTGACCTTACTCAACAAAACGGACTTAGACCCACTTAATGCCTCAACTTGGGGGACGGGTAAAATGATTGAACACGCCTTAGATAAAGGGAACAAGAAAATTTACTTGGGTATTGGAGGGAGTGCAACCCAAGATTTAGGCACTGGAATTATAACGGCACTCGGCGGACGTTTTCTAGATGAAAATGACAAAGAACTTCCTTTGGGCGGCGGTGCACTATACCGCCTAAAAAAAATTGACCTCAGCAATTTGAATGCCAGAGCGCTTCAGGCCCAATGGGTAATTGCCTGTGACGTGCAAAATCCTCTTTTGGGAAAAGAAGGTACTGCGCATACTTATGCTAAACAAAAAGGAGCCAGTCCATCGGATATTGACCGACTAGAACAAGGAGGTAATTGCTTTGCAGAAGTAGTTAAAAATCAATTTGGAATTGAAATTCGCAATCTCACAGGAGGTGGTGCAGCAGGTGGGGTAAGTGCTGGGCTGTTTGCCCTTTTAAATGCAAGCCTGACGAATGGGTTTGAACTGCTTGCCCAACAAACTGGTTTAAAAGATAAAATTTCAAAATTTGATTTCATACTCACCGGNGAAGGCTCTTTTGACGAACAAAGTCTTTATGGAAAATTACCCATTCAAGTGGCTCGCCTTGCAGAAAAATCAAATATTCCAACGCTAATTGTAGCTGGTTTCAGTAAAATGAAAAGTCTGAAAAATCTACCTCATTGTACAATTATCAACACTTCACCTCCGGGGGCTGCAGTAGAAAAAGCTATTGAAAATGCTGAAAAGAATTTATGCTCAGCCTTAACCAAAGAATTAGAATTTATCAAATCGCACAACCTATGACTTTTGCACTACTATGTATATTCATTACCATTCTATGGATTGTTCTTGGCACCTCACTAGCGAAGCTTCACCCTTTTTTAGTTCTCTTTAGTGCGGCACTTCTCCTTGCGATATTACTCGGATTACCCCTTATAGAATCCCTGAATTTTATTCAAAGTGGCTTTGGTCAAATTGTTCAAAAAATAGGCTTATTGATACTTTTTGGAACTGTAATTGGAGTTGCTATGGAACAATCTGGCGCTACCCTTTCCATTGCTCAAGGAATCTTAAAAATCATGAATCGCCTTCCCCTTCCCTATGCAATTAGTAGCATAGGTTACTTAGTTTCTATCCCTGTATTTTGTGATGCGGCATTTGTTATTTTATCCCACCTCAACAAAACCCTCTCTAGACAGACAAAAACACCGCTTGTGGGCTTAACAGTGGCCCTATCCACTGGACTTTTTGCACCTCATGTCTTAGTTCCTCCTACTCCTGGGCCTCTCGCGGCGGCGGCTAATTTAGAACTAGACAATCTATTCTTATTGATTGTAATGGGTGCTTTAGTTGCATTAATATTAATATTGGTTGGAGGAGCTTATGGCAACTACTTAACCAAAAAAAATAACTGGATAGAAGATCAAACAGAACACATCACTAATGAACTCAAGGAATCTCAACTCCCCTCGTTTACCAAATCAATACTTCCCATATTAATCCCGATACTGTTAATGTGTTTGGGAACTGTATTAGGATTTGTAACTCAAAGCATGCCTGGAAAAGAATTTATTTTATTGATAACCAAACCTACCATGGCGTTGGGCATAGGAATGCTGTTTGCCTTTGCCCTAGCAAAAGGTCCTAAGAAAACCTTTCTGAACACCTCTGTCAAAAAAGGAATAGAGCAAGCTGCTCCAATTTTAATTATTACGGGTATGGGAGGTGCTTTGGGTGCTATCATTCAAACCATCCCATTAAAAACATATGCTGAATCCATTACTGCTATTGAGGGCTTAGGAATACTAATCCCTTTTCTTATTGCTGCCCTTTTAAAATCCGCTCAAGGATCCTCAACTGTTGCAATAATCACCACATCTTCTTTAATTTTTCCATTACTCCCAATTCTAGGTATGGACACAGAAATGGGAAAAGTATGGGCCATAATGGCATTGGGAGTTGGCTCAATGACAGTTTCTCATGCCAATGACTCCTATTTTTGGATAGTAACTCAAATGAGTGGAATGGATGTGAAAACAGCCTACAAGACACATACACTGGGGACACTTATTCAGGGTTGTGTTGGATTGGTTGTGGTGTGGATAGGGTATTCCCTTTGGTCAATGACCTAGTAGGAGGAGTAGGTCAATTCTAATTGAACTTTTTTGTCATTTAAATTTTCTTCCGGATGGGAGCCTACGAGCACACTACCAAGGGGGCTAAGAGTGGCACCCCTTGGATAATTTAATTTTTCATTATCGGAAGAGAGTTTGATGGCATCAAGAATTGTATTATCGTTTACATCTCCTGTTACTACAAGTCCTAAATCAAAGTTAATAGTATCATTTCTAATGATATTAGATACGTGATTCGTCACATCAAAAGTATACCGAAATGGATTATTACTGCTGTCGTATTCCAATACTCCACCATAAGTAGTTTTACCGCTATTTGCAGAAGTTGACGTCACTGAATTATCAGAAAAATAATCCAATAAGGGTTGCCCAGAATCGTATCGATACAAATAAAGACGCGGAGCGAATAATTCTGAGGAAATATTAGGTTGCTCAGGGTCCAAATAAAAGACTAGTTTGGCTTGATTAATTAACCAATTTTGACTTCTTAAGTTATTTAGTAACGATTCGTCATCTTCATTACTGCTTGAAAATAAGCGAATTTTCCCATGATACTTTCCGCCTTGAATATAAAGTTTATCGGTCGGTTCTTCCAAACTCGTATTGGCTATCAACTCCTGAATCAGTGGATTTGAATCAAAGTTTTTAAGGGTATTCACCCTTATCCCTGATAGATTTAAGGTGAATTCACTCGTTGCTTTAACCGTACTATCGTCGATAAGTTCATCAGGAGTTCCGTTAGTGTCATATTTATCGTATTCGTATTCGATCTCAATCGTTGCTTGTTGTATATTNAGTAGCATGTATAAATCTTCAGAAAAGTTATCTGTACGNATAATAATTCCTTTCAAAGCTTGCTGAAAAGCTGCATTCGATCCGAGNGAGGCCGTNCCNTCCTTNTCAAGTANGTGCTCTTGAAAAAATGTGGNGTCAAGCGGAACACGAATCCTAGGGGAAAGNCTACTCTCTACACGGGTTGTTTCATCCACGTCTTCTGTTGATGGATCGTCCTCTTTAAAGTTAAANCGTAACTCATCGAAATTCAAAGTAATTCTCTCATCGTGAAGGACCGAATTATAGAATCCCTTCTCAAAATAATCTTCGTTTGAATAATAAATTTTGGTTGACTCAAAGTTTTTTGCAGGATCAAGCGTATTCAAGAAATACGTAAGCTCATAAACTTTTAAATCAAAACTAGCGTTGGGATTGCCGTAAAGCGAATCAATTTCATATACTTTATTTTCAGACTCGTAGGCGTCATTTTCGTCGTCATTATGATCTAGAATTCCGTCTCCATCGCTGTCTGAACTTAGAGGGTTAAGACCCGACTGTAATTCCAAAATATCTGACAATTCATCTCCATCTGAGTTGCTCTCAGGATTTTCAGGGTCTGCGTCCAAGGAATCAATTACACCGTCATTATCCTTGTCGTTTTGATTTGTAAAGAATGGAATTTCTAAATAAACAGCAGTGACGGTCTCGTGTTCTGGAATGATCGTATTTGAACTAGGGTTCTCCTCGTCTTCTTGAGCCTGACTCAAATCACCAAAAACTGGATTTGAACCCAGTGAGAGTTGGGTTACAATACCTGCTTGAGACTTTCCGAAAACAGGATGTGTCATTGTTCCGAGTTGAACTAAAGGCTGAACATTCGACTGGACTTTATTTACCCCTTCTTGGTAGGTAAAAACTGGGAAAGTTTGTGCGTTTGTTGAAAGGGTTTGATCGGCCAACAACTCCTCACCCATTGGTGTAAAATCCTTATTACAAGAAAGAATAAGAGCAACAAAACTAAGACTTACAAGAAGTTTAAATGAACTACGCATATGGAGCTAGGGGGTGATTAAAACTTTTTAGAGTAAAATTCAATAAATACTTCCTCATCTTTTGATTCTGCATAATTTAAAACAGGCTTCTTACTGTCCTCTATTTGGCTAACTACTGCTTCTGGAAGATTGTCAGAGGCCATGATTAAACCGTCTGAGTGGGTAATTGACAGTTTGGTTAACGCTTCATAATTTGCTTTTTTGAGATCTGAAGTAAGATCAGATTCTATTTTATCAAAAGAAACTTTTTCTTCAAAATTCGTAGAGAAAACTCCTTCAAAATCGGGTTTGTAAATTGAACTTATAATTTTACTGCCTGAAAATAAGGGTTCATCTCCGTAATAAGATTTGAGATATAATGGAAACAGGGCTGTAAACCAACCGTGGAGATGAATGATGTCTGGTGCCCAATTTAATTTTTTTACTGTCTCAACTACACCTTTTGTGAAAAAAATCATTCTCTCATCATTATCTTTATGACAACTTCCTTTCTCGTCGTGAAGTATCGATCTTCTTTTAAAATACTCCTCGTTATCAATAAAGTAAACTTGCATTCGCTCTTTAGGGATGGAGGCCACCTTAATGATCAAAGGCATGTCCATATCATTGATTACCAAGTTCATGCCTGATAAACGAATAACCTCGTGTAATTGATGCCTTCTTTCGTTAATTAATCCATAGCGAGGCATAAAGATTCTTGTCTGCCCACCGTGCTCATTTATCGCCTTGGGTATTTGAAACGAGTTTATTGCTTGTTCAGTCTGAGGAAGGTAGGGTACCACCTCTGAGGAAATAATTAATACTCTTTTATCCTTCATAAAAAATTTATCCGTGGGGAAAGCTCCGCAAAAATACAAAATTAATGCTTACATACTCAAAAACTACCTACTTTAGCCGAGTTAATCATTTGCTAAATGTTAATTGTTCATAGTGCTGAGGAGCTTCAAAATAGCTTAAAATCAAAAAATGAATCACTTGGNTTGGTTCCTACTATGGGTGCGCTTCACCAGGGACACCTTTCTTTAATCAAGCGCGCTGCTNATGAAAATAAAAAAGTTGTTGTCAGTATTTACGTCAACCCTACCCAATTTAACCATAGNGAAGATTTAGACAACTATCCCAAAGANATTGAAAACGACATCNCCTTACTCAAGCCTTTTGAANAACAGCTTATNCTTTATNTNCCAAGTCACAACGATTTATATCCTGANGGCATAAAGAGTAAAAAATTTGATTTTGGGAGCCTTACAGCCCATATGGAAGGNGCTTCNAGGCCTGGNCATTTTAACGGTGTAGCAACTATAGTNGAAGCACTTTTAGTCAAAATTCAACCCGGTAAAGCGTATTTTGGCGAAAAAGACTTTCAACAGCTTCAAGTCATCAGAGCTCTCAATCAAAGACTTGATTTAAATATTGAAATTGTAAACTGCACACTTCAACGGGCAAAGGATGGGCTTGCTTTAAGTTCAAGAAACGCACTGCTCACCAAATCACAGAGATCAGCAGCTGTGGTAATTTTCCAAACTTTAGAATACCTCAACAAATATGCAACCGATTGGAGTGTGAGCGAAATGGAACACTATTTTAAGTCAAAAGTTGAAGCTATAAAGGACTTTAAAGTAGACTATTTTAGTATTGCAGCACCTTCAGATTTAATCCCAATTAGCCATTTTGATTCTCTTAAAAATTACCGGGTTTTTGTTGCTGTTTATGCAGGTGAAACAAGATTAATTGATACGATAGAATTAGTTAGAAAGTGATACCTTTGCGCCATGCTAATTGAAGTATTAAAATCAAAAATTCATCGGGTCACAGTTACAGATGCGGACTTGAATTATATCGGTAGTATTACCCTTGACNGCCAGCTAATTGAAGCTGCAAATTTGGTAGTTGGGGAAAAAGTTCANGTGGTCAATATAAATAATGGAGAACGCCTTGAAACNTACGTTATAGAAGGGNAATCAGGCTCTGGAGAAGTAACACTNAACGGTCCTGCAGCGCGAAAAGTTCAAAAGGGTGATGTGATCATNATCATCAGTTATGCTCAAATGGATGTAATAGAAGCGAGGTCCTTTAAACCCACTTTACTGTTTCCAAATGAAAAAAATAATTTACTNNAATANGNTTTGAAAAAAATAAAATCGCTTCTCAAAGTTATTCTCCCACTTGCNGTTGGATTCTTTTTTNTTTACCTCAGCTATAATAATACCTCAGAAGAAGATCGAAATTTAATCTACTCCTACATTCAAAAAGCCGACCTCCGATTCGTAATGCTTTCCGTTTTTTTTGGCATCCTCAGTCACCTTTCACGAGCATACCGTTGGAAGTATTTACTCTCCCCTCTTGGATATCAACCGCGGTTTATTAACTCTGCTTTAGCTGTTCTGATAGCTTATATTGCCAATTTAGGAATCCCTCGTTCAGGTGAAATACTGAGAGCTACTACGCTCAGTAGTTACGAAAAAATCCCATTTGAAAAGACCTTTGGGACCATAGTTGCTGAGCGACTTGTTGACCTCTTAATTCTAATCGGCTTTGTACTTACCGCCCTTGTTCTTCAATTCGATATCATCTGGTCTATTCTCAGTGAAAAAAAAATATCTCCCCTCCAAATTTTGATTGGACTTGCTTTTGTAATTATTGGATACATCGTACTGAAAAAGCTTTTTGCGTTAAGTCAAAATCCCTTATTAATTAGAATTAAAAACTTTTTTTGGGGATTGGCTGAAGGCGTGATGAGTTTAAAAAATATGCCTAACAAGGGATTATTTATTGGTCATACTTTGTTTATATGGCTGATGTATTTAGCCATGTTTTATGTCATAAAATGGACAGTTCCTGAGACCGCATCCCTGGGCATGAATGCCATGCTTCCCGCCTTTGTTGTTGGAGGGCTTGCTATCTCAGCAACCAATGGTGGGATTGGTATTTATCCATTTTCAGTAGCCTTGGTATTGGCTGCATTTAATATTTCCAACGAGTCTGGACTTGCTTTTGGTTGGATTATGTGGACCTCCCAAACTCTGATGATCATCGTTTTCGGAAGTCTTTCCTTTTTTGTGTTACCTTTAGTTAATCGCCAACAAAAGGACTAAATTCGTTTAATGGCCAAAATAAAAAAAGCATATTTCTGTCAGAGTTGCGGGGCTCAACACGCTCAATGGCAAGGGCAATGCAATGCATGCAAAGNATGGAACACCCTAGTTGAAGAAGTCATCGAAAAAGAAACAGCTACACCCAATTGGTCCAAAGAAACTAAAAGTACGCTCGCTAGTCCGATTCCAATCAATGAAGTTGATACCGCTCAAATTCCGAGAATTAAGACCAATGACCTTGAGCTAGACCGNGTTCTCGGTGGAGGATTAGTTCCTGGAGCAGTGGTTCTTTTGGGTGGTGAACCTGGGATTGGAAAGTCAACGCTATTGCTTCAGCTCTCTTTAAGCCTCAAAAAGAAAGTGTTATATGTNTCTGGTGAAGAAAGTCAACAACAAATCAAACTCCGCGCAGATCGAATGGGGCTAAGTGCAGAATCTTGCTTTTTACTGAGTCAGACTGAAACACACAAAATTTTTGACCAAATACCAAAACTAGACCCCCAACTACTAATTATTGACTCCATACAGACCCTACATACTCCCCATATTGAAAGTGGGGCTGGAAGTGTTTCGCAAATCAAAGCCAGTGCTGCAGAGTTGATCAAATACGCTAAAACTACCAATACTCCTGTAATTCTTGTAGGGCACATTACCAAGGATGGCGCCATTGCTGGACCTAAAATACTCGAGCATATGGTAGACACTGTACTCCAATTTGAGGGTGACAGAAATCACATTTATCGCATTTTAAGAGCACAGAAAAATCGTTTTGGAGCCACCTCTGAAATTGGTATTTATGAAATGCAAGCACAAGGGCTTCGGGAAGTAAAAAATCCGAGTGAGGTTTTAATCTCAGCTAAAGATGAGGTTTTAAGNGGACATGCCATTGCGGCAACTGTGGAAGGTATCCGCCCTATGATGATAGAAGTTCAAGCCTTGGTAAGTTCCGCTGTATACGGAACTCCACAAAGGAGCTGTACAGGGTTTAATGCAAAGCGTTTAAATATGCTTTTAGCTGTACTGGAAAAACGAGCAGGCTTTGCTTTAGGAAGTAAAGATGTTTTTATCAATATTACTGGTGGAATAAATATTGAAGATCCTGCCCTCGATTTGGCAGTTGTCGCTGCTTTACTATCCAGCTATCACGACCTTCCAATTTCACAGCATATTTGCTTTGCTGCAGAAATAGGACTTTCCGGTGAAATAAGACCAGTNGNTAAAGCAGAACTCCGTATTCAAGAAGCNGAAAAGNTGGGCTTTGANAGTATTGCAATCTCNAANTTTACCAANCTAGGNNCCCCTTCTAANAAGATCAAANCANTNCCATTTAACAAGGTCGANGCCNTGGTTGATTTCTTATTTTAATNCNTCNATTTTCAGAAAAAGAAGGTATCTTCGATAGAAGAAAAGATACNNTCAAATGGATAANATTGTTTCAAATTTTTTGGCTCAAGTANNCACTCGAAACCAAAATGAACCCGAATTTATGCAAGCAGTCACTGAGGTGGCTGAAACTGTAATTCCTTATATCGTAAAACACGACATCTATTACGGTCAAAATATACTGCTTAGAATGGTAGAACCTGAGAGGGTAGTTTCATTTAGAGTCGCATGGATTGACGATAATGAAGANATACAAGTCAATAGAGGCTACCGTATTGAAATGAACTCAGCGATTGGTCCCTACAAAGGAGGACTTCGATTTCATCCTAGCGTAAACTTAAGTGTGTTAAAATTTCTAGCTTTTGAACAAATTTTTAAAAACAGTTTGACTACCCTTCCCATGGGTGGAGGTAAAGGTGGTTCCGACTTCAACCCTAAAGGAAGATCCGATACTGAAGTAATGCGCTTTTGCCAAAGTTTTATGACTGAGCTTTTTAGACATATTGGTCCCAATAGAGATATCCCTGCAGGGGATATTGGTGTCGGAAGTAGAGAAATTGGCTATCTGTTTGGACAGTACAAAAGGCTAAAAAACGAGTTTACAGGTGTACTCACAGGTAAAGGAGTTTCATGGGGAGGCTCCTTAATCCGCCCAGAAGCAACTGGCTATGGAGTCGTTTATTTTACCCAGCAAATGCTTGAGCACCAAAACGATGGAATCAAAGGGAAAAAAATTGTCATTTCTGGCTCTGGAAATGTAGCCCAATTTGCTGCAGAAAAATGCCTTCAATTGGGAGGGCAGGTAATGACCTTGTCTGACTCTTCTGGCTATATTGTAGATCCAGATGGAATCGATCAGGAAAAACTAGCGTTTATAATGGATTTGAAAAATATCAAAAGAGGTCGGATCCATGAATATACTCAACACTATCCAAAAGCCTCTTTTCACAGTGGAAAAAAACCTTGGGAAGTTCCTTGTGATCTCGCCTTACCCTGTGCGACTCAAAATGAATTAGACGGCAAAGATGCCGAACTATTAGTCAAAAATGGTTGCCTCTGTGTGGGTGAAGGAGCAAACATGCCCAGCAATCCAGAAGCCATAGCACTATTTGCAAAAAACAATGTACTCTTCGCTCCAGGAAAAGCTTCAAATGCAGGGGGAGTGGCTGTTTCAGGGCTTGAAATGGCACAAAACTCGCTTCGATACAGCTGGTCTAGAGAAGAAGTAGACCAACGCTTGCAAACCATTATGAAAGACATTCACCAATCGTGTATACAGTTTGGTAAAGAAAAAGACCATGTGAATTACGTAAAAGGAGCAAATATTGCTGGTTTTGTCAAAATTGCTGACGCCATGCTCGCACAGGGAGTAGTCTAATAAGGTGATCTTAAATGAAAGATACGGTACAAGCCATAGCGTTAGGCTCAGTTCGTTACGGAGACACCAGTCTTATCGTAGCATGCTATACCAGACAGTACGGTCTTCAATCTTATATGCTAAAAGGCGTGCTGAGTGCCAAACGAAATAAAAAGCTGTCAAAATCTTTTTTTGAACCTTTATCCCTTTTAGAATTTGAAGCCAAAAGAAATCAAGATCATAAATTGGGCTATCTACAACAAGTCCATTTGTTGTATCCCTATACCACCATTCCCTTCGATTTAAGAAAGAAAGCTGTTGTCTTTTTTTTAGCCGAAATTATTCACCAAGTGGTAAAAGAAGAGCAACAAGAAGCCAACCCTAGTTTGTTTGATTTTATTCAAAAATGCATGCTGTGGCTGGATGAAAACGATTCGATTGGATTGTTTCATCTAAAAACTATACTTGATTTAACTTTATTCATGGGTTTTGAGCCCAATATGTCAGACCGAGATGCCCCTTATTTTGATCTTGAATCTGGTTGTATGTGTAGGTATAAACCTAAAGCCAATTTTATTGAAGGAAGACTAAAAAATTTATGGGTTGAAATTTTAGGCATGAAATTTGACATGATCTTAGAAATTAAAGTTTCAAAAGAAGAAAAGGCTGCGTTGTTAGATTATGCAATAAATTATTTCAAACTACATTTACAACAATTCAAATCACCTAAATCAACAGAGATATTGAATGAACTATTTAAAGTTTCATAGCATTATCATTTTGCTGCTTGCTCCTGTCTGGCTTATGAGTCAGGAGGCTTTAGTCTTAGACGGTGTCTCTGGATTTCCTCTTGAGGGTGTGGCCTTATTCAACAGTGACAAAACAAAAGCCATCATTACCAATCAAGAAGGCAAAGCCCCTCTTGAAATTTTTTCTGAAAATGACAACATAACAGTTCAGCTCTTTGGTTTCGAAACTTTGGAAATTAAATTGAGTTCCGAAGAATTCAAAAATGGGATGACCCTGATGTTGGAACCAAAAGACCAAGCGCTTGATGAAGTGATCCTCTCTGTTGCACGAAATGCAACTACCCGCAAGCAGATTGCAGAGAAAGTAACTGTAATTGATGCGAAAACAATCGAACTTCAGCGCCCCGCCACAGGCGCAGAATTAGTCAGTCTAAGCCCAGGTGTGCGAATTCAAAAATCACAAGGTGGGGGAGGAAGCCCTGTCATTAGAGGATTTGAAGCCAATAGAATCTTGATGGTAGTTGACGGTGTCCGGATGAACAACGCCACCTACAGAAGCGGACATTTACAAAACGCCATCACCATAAATCCCAATATCATCGATCGGGTTGAAGTCGTTTATGGTTCGTCCTCTATAGGATATGGATCTGATGCCCTGGGAGGGGTCATTCATTACTATACCAAAAACCCACTGATTAATAGTGAGCAGAAAACATCATCTTCCTTCTCAAGTGACTTTTCATCAGCAAGCAATGCTACTGTCAATTCATTTTCTACAGAAATGAGTTTTAAAAAATGGGCGAGCTTAACCAGCGTGAGCTATTCTAATTTTGGAGACATTCGTATTGGGAAGAACAGAACACACGGCTATTCAGACTGGGGACTTACTCCATTTTACTCAGATAACTCAAGAACAAATTTTAACCCAAAGCAGTTAATCAACGAAAACCCCTTAATTCAAAAAAATACGGGCTATAGTCAACTGGATCTATTTCAAAAGTTTTTAATTCAGCTAAATGATGAAAACCAATTGGTGCTGAACTTTCAGTACTCTGGCTCTTCAGACATCTCGCGTTACGACAAGTTAGTTGAGGAGCAAAATGGGAGTCTCCGTTATGCAGAATGGTACTACGGCCCGCAAAAAAGGCTCTTAGTAGCACCTCAGCTCAAACTCTTCCCGCAAAAAAAGTTTTTAAACTCTGGTAAAATCACATTGGCTTATCAAGCCATTGAAGAATCTCGAAACAGTAGATCTTTTGGGAGTCTAACACGTAAAATACAAAAAGAAAAAGTAGATGTTTGGAGTCTAAACGGAGATTTTGAATTCAGTCTGTCTGATCAACATTCGTTTTCCTACGGTTTTGAGGGAACCTATAACAAGGTAAAATCTTTCGCCTTTGGGAAAGGCCTCATTGTCCAACAAAATAATATCACCGGGCTGTCTCCTTCGTCTCCTTTTCCTACGCGTTATCCTAGTAAGGGAAGTTCTTACGATAGCTTTGCTGGTTTTATAAACTGGATTTGGGATTTCAACAAAAAATTAACACTGAATTTGGGACTGCGCTTTACCAATACAAATCTAGAGGCAATGTGGAAAGAATATTACAATATCAATGCACTGCTTGAAATGGTAAATCTAGATGCAACTGCACTTACCCAAACCCTAGCATTGACATTTCGCCCCTCTGAAAAAACACAGTGGAATGCCATTATTTCAAATGGATTTCGAAATCCAAATATTGACGATGTAGGAAAAATAAGAGAAAGTAACGGCTTATTAGTGGTGCCAAATCCCTCTTTGTTTCCAGAATACGCCTACAACTTTGAATTAGGGCTCAGCAAATATTTCAATCAATCCAAAAATTATATTTCAATCAGAGGATTCACCACCTTAATTTCAAGACATATCGGTCGGAGTGACTATATCATTTTTGCAGATACTTCTACTCCTGATATTAACACCATTCTATACAATGGAGAGGAGGTTCAAACCATTGCAAATAATAATTTGGGCAATCGATACCTATACGGAGCATCTATAGACGGTAATTTTTCTATCAGCGATCCCCTTTCTATTCGCGGGAGTTTAGATCTTATCAAAGCTGTTAAAAGTAAAAAATACGGTCCTTTACCCTCCATCTCTCCTGCCTTTGGTCGTTTGTTTTTACAATATCAAAAAAATGATTTGTTGAGTCATCTGAGTTTTCAATTTAGCGGTAAAAAAGACCCTAATGACTACAGCTTAGGTGGAGAAGACGGCTTAGAGGAAACCCCCTTGCTTTCTGGAAATCCAATAATTTTTGCAGGTTCCCCAGCATGGAATGAACTTTCGTGGTTGGCGCAATACCAATGGAGAGAAAACACCGTTTTTAGAATTGCTTTAGATAATATTTTTGACGTACACTACCGCCCTTTTGCTTCCGGAATATCTGCCCCTGGAAGAAATTTAAAATTAGGGTTGAATTACACCTTTTGATAAGGGTTAAAAAAGCAGTTTCACATTCATTTTTCATTGCGCTATTTCCTTGAAATTAATTACTTTCGCACATTAAGTCCACTAATATCAGCCCGAGGCTGATGTTAAGTACTTCAAAAACTTTTAAAAAATCTGGAGAGGTGAAATTTAAAGAATATACACAGCTGAATTTAACCAAGGTTGCAGAAGAAATTCTGGAACAATGGAAAACAGACGATACCTTTTCTAAAAGTATTACTAACAGAGATGGACAAACCCCTTTTATTTTTTACGAGGGACCCCCGTCAGCAAACGGTATGCCGGGTATTCATCATGTAATGGCAAGGGCGATAAAAGATATATTTTGCCGTTACAAAACACAAAAAGGGTTTAAAGTAGATCGAAAAGCAGGGTGGGATACTCATGGTCTTCCTGTAGAACTTGGCGTGGAAAAAGAATTGGGCATTACCAAGGACGATATCGGAAAAACCATCAGTATTGAAGATTACAATAATGCTTGTAAAAAAGCAGTAATGCGATATACTAACATATGGAATAACCTAACTGAACGCATCGGGTATTGGGTTGATATGGACGATCCCTACATCACTTATACCTCCAAATATATGGAAACGGTTTGGTGGCTTATTAAACAGATTTACGAAAAAAATCTGCTTTACAAAGGCTATACTATACAACCGTACTCTCCTATGGCGGGAACTGGTTTAAGCTCACACGAGCTCAACCAACCTGGCACCTATCAAGATGTCACAGATACAACGGTTACCGCCCAATTCAAAGCTGTAGAATCCAATCTTCCAGAGCAATTAAAAAGCAATGTTCCTCTTTATTTTTTGGCTTGGACGACTACCCCTTGGACCTTGCCTTCCAATACTGCCTTAACCGTTGGAGAAAAAATTGACTATGTTGTAGTATCTACCTTTAATCAATATACACATAAAGCGATTCGTGTAATACTAGCCAAAGAATTAATCTCTAAACAATTCGGCAAAAAATACACCCAACAAGACGATTTAAGTAACTACAAAGCAGGGGACAAGCACATACCCTACTTTATCGAAAACAATCTTAAAGGAAAAGATTTAATTGGCATTCGCTACGAACAGCTTTGGTCCGAAGCACCGCTTCCATTGACCAATCCCGAAAACGCATTTCGTATAATTGCCGGTGATTTTGTGACTACAGAAGACGGTACTGGCATTGTTCATACTGCTCCGACTTTTGGTGCAGACGACGCCAAAGTTGCCAAAGAAGCAAGCCCGGAAGTTCCACCTCTTTTAGTTAAAGATGAAAATGGAAATTTAGTTCCACTAGTAGATTTACAAGGTCGTTTTAGAAAAGAAGTGGGCCGTTTAANAGGCCAATTTGTAAAAAATGAATACTATCCAGAAGGAAAAGCNCCAGAACGCTCGACTGATGTGGATATAGCTATCCAACTTAAGGAAGAAAATAAAGCATTTAAAGTAGAGAAATACGTTCACTCTTATCCAAATTGCTGGAGAACAGACAAACCCATACTTTATTATCCATTGGATTCATGGTTTATCAAGGTAACGGAGGTCAGGGATCAAATGACCTCTCTCAACAATGAAATAAACTGGAAACCTAAAGCTACCGGCGAAAAACGTTTTGGAAATTGGCTGGCAAATGCCAACGATTGGAACCTCTCTCGTTCTCGCTTCTGGGGGATCCCCTTACCCGTTTGGAGAACAGAGGACGGAAAGGAAACTCGAGTAATTGGTTCAATAGAAGAACTGAAAGCAGCTGTGCAAGAGTCGGTTGCTAAGGGATTTATGAACGTCAATCCTTTGGATGGTTTTATACCAAATGATTTTTCTGACACCAATTACGATCAAATAGACTTACACAAACACAGTGCTGATGACTTGATACTCTGTAGTGATAATGGTAAACCCATGACTAGAGAAGCTGATTTAATTGATGTTTGGTTTGACTCTGGATCCATGCCTTATGCCCAATGGCACTATCCTTTTGAAAATAATGACCTTATCGACCAGGCGAAGTGTTTCCCTGCAGACTATATTGCCGAAGGAGTGGATCAAACCCGTGGATGGTTTTACACCCTTCACGCCATTGCTACCTTGGTTTTTGGACAAAAAGCGTATAAAAATGTCATTTCAAATGGTTTAGTCCTCGATAAAAACGGACAAAAAATGTCTAAAAGACTGGGGAATGCAGTTGATCCTTTCGAAACGTTAGATCAGTATGGCCCTGATGCTACGCGGTGGTATATGATCTCCAACGCCAACCCTTGGGACAATCTAAAATTTGATTTAGAAGGTATCGCGGAAGTACAACGCAAATTTTTTGGAACCTTATACAATACCTATTCTTTCTTTAGTCTTTATGCAAATATTGACGGCTTTACTCCTGAAAAGGAAACTGCCATTGCCTTAAACGAAAGAGCCGAATTAGATCAGTGGATACTTTCAGAATTGCATTCACTCATACGAGAGGTAGATGCTGCTTACGAAGACTACGAACCTACTAAAGCCACTAGAGCCATCTCGGATTTTGTACAAGAAAAACTGAGTAACTGGTATGTCCGCCTTTGCAGAAGACGCTTTTGGAAAGGAGATTACGGGCAGGATAAAATTGCAGCCTATCAAACCTTACACGAATGTTTGGTAATTGTGTGTCAACTTGCTGCTCCAATAGCTCCCTTTTACATGGACCGCCTTTACCAGGATTTAACGTTAGACACTAATTCGCTTCATCTAAGCGACTTTCCTCAGTTCAAAGAAGAGTTTGTACAGACTGAATTGGAAGAACAAATCAATACTGCGCGTACACTCACCTCATTGGCCTTGTCATTGCGTAAAAAGGAACAAATCAAAGTAAGACAGCCTCTACAAAAATTAATTGTTCCAGTAAAAAATTCGGTAGAACGCAAACGTATTGAGAATATCAGTCAACAACTTAAAGGAGAGATCAATATTAAGGAGGTTGAATTGTTAGACGATGAAAACAGTTTACTCGTTAAAGAAATTAAACCTAATTTTAAGACACTAGGCCCTCGATTTGGGAAAGACCTCAAGTCCGTAATTCAAGCCATTCAAAATTTGGGGCCTGAACAAATTCAACAGTTGGAGGATGAAAAAAGTATTGTACTTCAAATCAACGGTGGATCAGTCCAATTAGAAATTACTGATGTTGAGGTCTACTTTAAAGACATTGAGGGGTGGCAAGTTGCACAAAGCAATGGTTTAACTGTTGCCTTAGACATGAAATTAACTCCTGAGCTGGTCAAAGAAGGTCTGGCAAGGGAATTGGTCAATCGTATTCAAAACCACCGTAAAGACAGTGGTTTTGAAGTAACAGACCAAATTGAAATTTACTTAGAAGAAGAAGCCCAACTCCAAGCTGCGGTTGCAGAAAATAAAAGTTATATATTGTCTGAAACTTTAGCGACTGCTTTAACCTTTAAAGCGACTGTTGAGCAGGGGATTCCCCTCGAATTTGATACCATAAAAACAACCATTCAAATAAAAAAACTAAAGTCATGAGCAATAAAACGAGATACACCGATGCTGAATTGAAAGAGTTTAGAACTTTAATTGAAGAAAAAATTGAAAAAGCAAAAGCAGATCTTCAGCTTTTGAAAAGTGCTTACATGAACGACGGAAACAACGGTACTGAGGACACCGCTCCAACATTCAAGGCATTTGAAGAAGGTTCTGAAACCATGTCTAAAGAAGCAAATACTCAGCTTGCTATTCGGCAGGAAAAATTCATTCGGGATTTAAAAAATGCACTTATCCGAATTGAAAATAAAACTTATGGTGTTTGCCGTGTTACTGGCAAATTAATCAACAAAAAGCGCTTGTATTTAGTCCCTCACGCTACCTTGAGTATAGAGGCGAAAAACATGCAAAAATAGCAGTCCAACGTTCTGAAAACAAAAAAAACATACTTTACCATTGCTTGGGCGATAGCTGTTGTAAGTCTGGTTTTAATATTGGATCAAACCAGTAAGTTTTATATTAAACTAAATTATCCACTGTCTGGTTATGGCGTCCCTGCTATCTTAGATTGGGGGTTTTTTAAAATCCTTTTTGTTGAAAATAGCGGTATGGCGATGGGAACTAAACTCAATGATTTTATTCCATTCATCACTGAAAAAAAAGCAAAACTAGTTCTGACCTTATTTAGAATTATCGCCATTTTTGGGTTGGGGTACTGGTTGTGGGACTCCGTCAGAAAACAAGTACACATACTCCTCAAATGGGCATTAGCGCTCATATTTGCTGGAGCATTAGGCAATATCATCGATTCTGTTTTTTATGGGCTTATTTTTTCAGACAGCTATAACAATGTTGCTACTCTTTTCCCGGAGCAAGGTTACGCTCCCTTATTTTACGGACGGGTTGTAGACATGCTGCAGTTTCCCCTGGTCGAATGGGATTGGCCAGATTGGATGCCTTGGATCGGAGGTCAACACTTTTTGTTCTTTCAATACATCTTCAATATAGCCGATACTGCTATCAGTACAGGGGTAGGAATTTTAATTGTATTTAACAAAAGGATTTTCGCTAAAACGGAAAGCTAAAAGCTGTAGATTTTATCTGGGCAAACACAGTAATCCAAAGCAATATCCCCCTCATAAATATCCGTAATAGCTTCAATCGGATCAAAAAAAGAGAGTCCTATTTTAACCACCTCTGGTTTACATTGACTTAGAAAACGGTCGTAATATCCCTGACCGTAACCCACTCTATGACCTTTGAGATCACAAATCAATAATGGAACAAAAACAACCTCTAAAAGTTTGGGATCAAATACAATTCCGTCAACGGGTTCGGGTATTTGCCAGTTGTTACTGACAATACGAGTGCTGTCTGTGAGTAAGATGTGTTCCAATGCCGTTTCCCCCTTAAGCCTAGGCAGGACAACCTCTTTATCCCTACCCTGCAATAGGGTAAGCACTAGAGAAGTATCCACTTCTGCCTTTGATTCTATGGGTAAAAACAGATGAAAATATTGCTGTTCCCAGATGGGTAACTCCAAGCACCGATTGGCAATAGCAAAACTTTGTTTTTCATGAGTTTCCTCGGGGAGGTCCATTCTTTTTTGCAGATAAAAGGCTCTAAGTGCTGACTTGGTTTGCTTCATTTTCATTAAATCCTTCAGACATTTATTCAATGCCAAAGAAAATCAATATTTTCGTTTTGTGAAATCAGAACAGCTTGAAATTCAATTAAAAAGTCTTCCCGAGGTAGCNGGNGTATATCAGTATTACGATAANCAGGATAAGATCATTTACATTGGGAAAGCTAAAAATCTNAAAAAAAGAGTCAATTCTTATTTTACAAAAAATCACGACAATCGTAAAACAGNACTCTTAGTTAAAAATATTGTTCGTGTAGAGCATATCGTTGTTTCCTCTGAGATGGATGCCCTGCTTTTAGAAAACAACCTGATAAAAAAATACAAACCCCGATACAATATCCTGCTCAAAGACGACAAAACCTATCCGTGGATCTGTATCAAAAAAGAGCCTTTTCCAAGGATATTTTTTACTCGAAGACTCATCAAAGACGGATCNGAATACTTTGGACCTTTTACNAGCGTAAANACCATTCGTACNCTTTTGGATTTAATCCGAAGTTTGTATCCATTACGAACTTGTAAATACGATTTGAGCAAAGAAAAGATCGAGGCTGAAAAATACAAAGTCTGCNTGGAATTTCACATTGGAAACTGCCTAGCTCCCTGCGTGGGCAANGTAACTCTAGCNAAATACGACTCAAATATCGATGCCNTAAGAGAAATTATCAAAGGNAATTTTAAGTCCGCTCTNAAAGATTTNCGTTTGGAAATGAACAGCTATGCAGAAGCGATGGAGTTTGAAAAAGCCCAATGGATTAAAGAAAAGATTGTAAATCTCGAAAACTATCAAGCCAAATCAACAGTAGTCAATCCAAAAATCAGCCATGTAGATGTATTTTCGGTAATCTCAGACGAGAGTTACGGATATATCAATTACATACAAGTTTCCTTTGGAGCCATTGTACGTTCACATACTCTAGAAATCAAGAAAAAAATGGATGAATCCGACACCACGCTACTGCAGTTGGGTATCGTTGAGCTCAGACAGTTNTTTTCAAGNACCTCAAAAACAGTTTTTCTGTCAGAGAAAGTCTCTTTGGGCGACACCCTAAAGGTAGAAGTTCCCCAACAAGGAGATAAGCGGAAACTGGTAGAAATGTCGCTNCGCAATGCAAAATATTTTAGAATGGAGCGCTTTAAACAAATCAAAATTGTAGATCCNGATCGACACGTAAAGCGTATCATGGAGCAAATGAAAAAAGACTTGAGACTTCCAAAAGCTCCATACCATATTGAATGCTTTGANAACTCTAACATTCAAGGCTCAAATCCGGTAGCTGCTTGNGTGGTCTTTAGAGACGGAAAACCCTTTAAAAAGGATTACCGCCATTACAATATTAAAACGGTAAGTGGTCCAGACGACTTTGCCTCCATGGAAGAAGTGGTTTACAGACGGTATAAACGATTATTANAAGAAGAGGCTTCTTTACCTCAACTCATTGTCATAGANGGGGGTAAGGGACAACTTTCATCTGCAGTAAAAAGTTTGGATTTACTCGGTTTAAGGGGTAAAATCNCNATTTTAGGTATCGCCAAAAGACTGGANGAAATCTATTTCCCAGAAGACTCAATACCNTTGTATTTAGATAAAAAATCAGAAACACTTAAAATCCTCCAACGCGCTCGAGATGAAGCCCACCGTTTTGGAATTACCTTTCATCGAAATAAGAGAAGTCNNTCCAGTCTNGGCTCTGAATTAGATCAAATCCCAGGAGTAGGACCTGCTACTCGCGAACAACTACTGCGTCATTTTAAATCAGTCAAACGCGTCAAAGNGGGGACACAAAAAGAAATAATCGCTCTTCTTGGNCCTCAGAAAGGCGAGAAGATTTTTAAAGCTCTACACCCTTGATTTTTAACATTTTTTAAAGGAGTTTCTTCAACATCATCTTTTCTGATTTNTTACCTTTGCCACATGGCAAAACGCATCTTATTTGTACTCCTTTTTAGCTTGTACGCA
Organism: Flavobacteriaceae bacterium TMED48; assembly: GCA_002167945.1. GTDB lineage: Bacteria > Bacteroidota > Bacteroidia > Flavobacteriales > Flavobacteriaceae > MS024-2A. Next base: position 28,756 of record NHDB01000008.1, read on the forward strand.
GGAGCCTCTCAAAGCTTCCCTANAGATTCTTTAGCCCCTGTCGAATCATTTAAAGAAGGAGAATGGTTTCAACTCAGACTNCACTACGGCCCTTTTAANGCAAGTTATGCAAGCTTTACTCTGNAGCGCGATACTCTAGGAACAAAACCCGTCTTTCACGCCAAAGGATTCGGTGAAACTACAGGTCTTGCCCGGTGGTTTTTTAAAGTTGAAGATTATTACGAAAGCTATTTTGATGAAAAAACTGGTGCTCCCTNTAAGTTTATTCGNAACATAAACGANGGNGGCTATACCAAAAATATTGAAATNGATTTTGACCACGAACTCAATACCGCCAAAGTACTCGANAANAAAAAGCAANANACCAATGAGTANGAAATAGAACCCAATGTTCACGATCTCNTTTCTTGTTTTTATTATCTGAGNAATNACTACCCNGAAGAAGGGNTNTCNGTTAATGATACTTTTGATATCAANATGTTTTTTGATAATGAAAATTATGTTTTNAAATTAAAATACTTGGGAAAAGAAACAATAGGAAGTAAATTTGGNNANGTNAANTGCTTAAAATTTCGTCCAATGGTTCAATCGGGAAGNGTCTTTNANGAACAAGAAAGCNTAACGCTTTGGGTTTCTGACGATAAAAACAGNTTNCCNNTTCGNCTNCAGGCAGACATTTTAGTCGGTTCAATCANGGCGGATATTGAAAACTTTAAAAANCTAAANCANCCNTTTAAAATTNTNGTAGACTAAATTTTCNTCTTTTAAAATTATCCATGAATTCATTCAANATCTTATTGAAAACCCCTAGAGCNATCAATTGCNNANTGNTCTTGTTGACTCTTTNTTNCTNTGGGATGTAANGANGTNGAGGAGGATAAGGTNGTTGTCACNGAAGAAATNAANGAGGAGCCAGCACCGGATTTCTATTTTGGAATAGATCGAAACAATTACGCAGTAAAANAATTTAAGATTAAAAGAGGNGATACCTTTGGGAAAATTTTAGAAAGCAACGGTATTGACTANCCTGAAGTCTATGCTGTACTTCAAGCCATAAAGGGAACAGTAAACATTCGNAAACTNACNCTTGGAAAGCCCTACACGCTTGTTTTTTAGTAAAGACTCTATNCCCACTCCNGAGTNTTTTGTCTANCACCCTGATGTTTCAACCTATAAAAAAATCCACCTCAAGGACAGTCTATTTGGTNAGGAAGTGGTCAAACCCTTTCGAACTGTTGAGCTTGAAGCANNTGGAATTATCGAAAGTTCACTTTATGAAANCATGCAAAACAGTGGAATTAATGAAGCACTGACCTACTACCTTTCTGATGTTTACGCATGGACAATTGATTTTTTTCGATTACAAAAAGGAGATCGATTTAAAATTATTTACACTGAAAAATTTGTCGATGACAGTATTTCTATCGGAATAGAACGAATCAAGGCAGCCTACTTTGAACACAAAGGAAAACCGCTTTACGCTTTTGAATACANCAGTGATGAAGAAAAAGGGATAGTTGACTATTTTGACGATGAGGCAAAAAGCTTGAGACGAGCCTTTTTACAAGGACCATTAAAGTTTAATAGAGTCTCTTCCCGTTATAATCTTANAAGAAGAATTGCTTATTACGGCAATCGTATCCGTCCCCATAAAGGAACTGATTTTGCNGCCTCCGTTGGAACACCTATACTTGCCACTGCAAATGGAACTGTAACCAAAGCGAGCTATACCAGAGGGAATGGNAATTATGTGATGATCAAACACAACGGNACCTATTCTACCCAGTACCTTCACATGAAAAAAAGAAATGTTAAGGTGGGGCAATTTGTCGAGCAAGGANATGTAATTGGCTGGGTNGGTATGACAGGAAATACCTCAGGNCCTCATGTGTGTTANCGGTTTTGGAAAAACGGTCGTCAGGTAGATCCCTTTAAACAAAAACTTCCTGANGCTAAACCCATCGCTCCAGAACTAAAGTCCAAATTTNCCAGATACATNGTTCCCTACAAAACTAAATTAGATTGCATAGCTTTTGAAACTCAAACGGATTCAGAAATCGCTGTAATCCATAATCAAAACNAAAATGCAAAAAAAGACCCTTCCTAATAGACCTTTAACTGAAAATTCTTCTTGGAATACACTACTCGCACACCAGCAAAAAATTGCACAACNCTCTATCCTAGANCACTTTGATCATGAGTNCAACCGCTTGGACTATACCACATTTGAATGGGAAGATTTTTATGTAGATGTTTCAAAAAACAGAATTGACCAAAAGGGTTTTGACCTATTGCTTGAATTGGCGAAAGAAAGTGGTCTTACGGAAGCCATTAAAGCTCAATTTTCAGGAGCAGTAATAAATANTACAGAAAANAGAGCAGTACTTCATACCGCCTTGAGAACCCTCAAAAAAGAGCCTATTTTAGTTGAAGGGAAAAATATCTTGGCAGAAATAGAGGCTGCGCAAAACAAGATGTTTGCTTTTTGCGAAAAAGTCATCTCTGGCGATTGGAAAGGGTATACGGGTAAGNCTATAACTCATGTTGTCAACATCGGTATTGGTGGTTCTGACCTTGGCCCTGCCATGGTAGTAGAAGCCNTAGCCCATTATCAAAATCAATTAGAAGTTCGATTTGTTTCCAATGTAGATGGAGACCATCATGTTGAAGTTTTAAAAGGTTTGAATCCTGAAACTACCTTGTTTGTAGTAGTATCCAAAACATTTACCACTCAAGAAACTTTAAGCAATGCAAACAGTATCCGCCAATGGTTTTTGTCTCAAGCCCCTGAAAGCGGTATTGNACAACACTTTGTTGCCGTCTCTACCAATCTTGAAAAGATCAAAGCTTTTGGTATCGATCCTGAGAATACCTTCCCCATGAACGACTGGGTTGGTGGTCGTTTTTCCCTTTGGAGTACGGTGGGTCTAAGTATCTGTTTGGCCGTTGGACCTNNCCATTTTAAGGNGCTGCTTCACGGNGCAGGAAAAATGGATCTTCATTTTCAAGAAACTCCTTTTAAANAAAATATTCCTGTTGTTTTNGGACTCTTGAGTATTTGGTACAACAACCTTTGGGGAGCTGAAAGCGAAGCGATCATCCCTTATACAGAATATTTGAAAAACCTNCCCGCCTACCTCCAACAAGGGATTATGGAGAGTAACGGAAAATANGTGNGTCGTGACGGNACGCCNGTAGATTATCAAACAGGAACCATCATTTGGGGTGCTTCAGGCACAAATGCACAACACGCTTTTTTTCAATTGATTCATCAGGGAACCAAACTCATTCCAGCCGACTTTATCGGATTTAAAAAATCCCTCAACGGAAATACCGATCATCAAAATAAATTACTCGCCAATTTTATTGCACAGACAGAGGCTTTAATGACTGGGAAAACTAAAGATCAAGTCATGNCNGAANTACAAAACTCTGNTTTGTCTGAATCCCAACAAANAGAATTGGCGCCTTTTAAAGTTTTTGAGGGCAACAAGCCCACCAATACCATTTTAATTGAACAATTGACTCCTGAAAATTTAGGTGCTTTAATTGCGCTCTACGAACACAAAATATTTGTCCAGGGGGTTCTCTGGANTATTTACAGNTACGACCAATGGGGCGTAGAGCTAGGAAAACAATTGGCAACTAAAGTCCTTGATGATATTCAAGGAAGAGCACAAAATAGTCACGATCCCTCTACACTAAAGTTGCTTTCTAAAATTTAATATCCTTGATCAGCAGTTGTAANCTTACGCTACCGTTAAATTCATTTTCATCCAGAGTATATAAAATAGAAAAGGGATTTTTTTGCTTCACTTTACTGTGATGCTGTCCAAGGCCAAAGCCAATTCCTTGGNTTACTGTTCCNTTGGNATCGACCAATTCNAGTTTTAAATGGTCTTGATCTTTTCCTACCAAACGACTGCCTCCTTTATCTATACAATTGTGACTAACAAATACCGGTTTCATNTTTTTAGGTCCAAAAGGAGCCATNTGAATTAGTATACGGTATAATTTGGAGGTAATGGCATCCAGGGTCAGTTCAGNGTCATATANCATNACTGGAGCTTTTTGAGAGTCCAATATCCGCTCTTGAACAGCCTTTTCAAAGGCCGCTTTAAACTCTTCCAGTTGNGTTTCNTCTAACGTAAGTCCAGCGGCGTATTTGTGGCCTCCAAACTGNATCATATGGTCTTTACAAGCCTCCAANGCTTGATAAACATCAAAGCCTTTAACAGAACGAACNGAACCGGCTAAAACGTCTTCAGACTTAGTNAGCACNACCGTGGGTCTGTAGTAATTTTCNATNANNCGTGAAGCCACTATNCCGATTACACCCTTATGCCAGGANGGATGATATACCACAGTAGAGGCATTTNGCTTGGCCTCCTCCAACTCGATTTGTTGAAGAGCTTCTTTAGTAATTCGCTCATCCGTAGAGCGGCGTTCCGTATTAAAAAATTCAATNGATCGAGCCAGAGGCAAGGCTTCTTCTTGATTTTTTGCGAGTAGTAATTCTACGGCACTTATCCCTTGATTCATTCTACCNGCAGCGTTAATTCGAGGGGCAATAACAAAAACCAAGTCGCTTACCCGTACCGGTTTTTTTAAATTTGAAAGAAAAAACTGAAAGCCCGCTCGAGGAGCTTGACGTATGTGTTCAATTCCCAAAGCACTCAGCAGTCTGTTTTCACCCGTCATCGGGACGATGTCCGCTGCAATAGCCGTAGCAACCAAGTCCAAATAAGCGTTTAAATCAGCTGCTCCTAATCCAAAGTGTTGCTGTAAGGCTTGAATCAACTTAAATCCAATCCCACACCCACACAATTCTTCATAAGGATATTTACAATCGGCTCTTTTCGGGTCCAATACAGCTACTGCTTGGGGAAGTGTTGCGTCTGGAAGGTGGTGATCACAAATGATAAAATCTATTCCCAACTCCTTGGCGTAGGCAACTTGTTCATGGGCTTTAATCCCACAATCAAGGGCAATAATTAAACTGATTCCCCGAGCTTTGGCCTCGTCTATACCTGCTATTGAAATACCATAACCCTCTTTATAGCGGTCGGGAATATAAGGAACAACAACCTCTAAATGATTTTGTAAATAAGAGCTTACCAAAGCAACTGAAGTCGTCCCGTCCACGTCGTAATCTCCAAAGACCATCACAGCTTCTGATCGATCTATAGCTTTGGCAATTCGTTCGACAGCTTGCTGCATATCCTGCATCAAAAAGGGGCTGTGCAGCTGGCTCCATTCCGGTCTAAAATACTCCTTTGCCTGATCAAAATCAGTAATCCCCCGTTGAGCTAATAGATACGCAAGCTCCCTCGGAACATTGAGCTGATCAACCAACTCCTGCACTTTTGAATCTTCTGGAGGGCTTACCGCTTGCCACAACATACTATTTAGATTTAGTTCCTTCTACTACAATTACAAATTCCCCTTTTGGAGTATGTTCTTCAAAAAAATGGAGTGCTTCTTCTACACTTCCTCTAAAGTTACTTTCAAATTTTTTACTCAATTCACGTACAACGGCTAGCTTACGTTCGGAGCCAAAATAAGGTAGCATCTGTCCAAGGGTCTTGACAATTTTATGAGGCGATTCATAAAAGACTGTCGTTCTGCTTTCTTCTGCCATTTGTTTTAAGCGACCTTGTCTTCCTTTTTTAGGTGGGAGAAAACCCTCAAAAACAAATCGGTCTGAAGGCAATCCACTTTGAACCAAGGCAGGGATAAGCGCGGTTGGTCCTGGTAAACATTCAACCTTCACCCCTTCCTTAAGTGCTTCGTGGACCAATAGATAACCTGGATCTGATATTCCCGGTGTGCCTGCATCGGAAATCAAAGCGATCGTTTTACCCCTGAGAACCTCTTGAATCACCTGAGCCACTTTTTTGTGTTCGTTATGCATATGAAAACTCTGCATACTCGTTTTAATCTCGTAGTGATTGAGAAGCTTCTGACTAGTTCTCGTATCTTCAGCTAAAATCAAATCTACCTCTTTCAACAATCGTATACCCCTTAGAGTCATATCTTCAAGGTTGCCTATAGGTGTTGGTATCAGATAGATCAAATTCTAAATTTGTTTTAGTTGCGCAGGTTGATTTAAGCGCTAAAATTATTTTGTAAAGTCGTCATAAAACGGGCTTCTAAGGCTTCTTTATCTTTCCAATGGGGATATTCAACTTTGACTTTGGTTTGAATGAACTCATCGACCTCATCCCAAGTGCTGTAGGTTACTATTTGAGAAATTACTGCTTCGTAAGCACTGACGTTTTCCTCAAATAAATGCTTGATAAACGCAAGGCGATCGTTTAAATCGATGGAAAGGGACTGCGCAAACTGATCGTTGAGATTTTTACGTTCTTCAGTCTCAGTCAGTGTGTAAGCTAGGTCAGCTGGGGTGCTTTCAGACTCTTCGGTGTTTTTTGGCACAAAAACGGGAGGTTCTTTGACTGCCTCAAACAAGCGTTCGTAATTTTCAGGTTCGGGCATTTCAGTGACCATATTTTTGATGGTTTCCATCATCGGTGGTACTTCAAATTCATCCTCCTTGTCCTCTTTCTTTGTCTTAGAGGTTCCTGTAAGGGCTTCTAAAACGGAAGAAAGTTCTGCCTGTTGGCGTTTCCACAAATCGGTAGCTGGAGCACTGTCCTCCATTAAAATCTTTTGACAAACGGACAATTCGTACAACTTTTGAATTGCCTGGTGAACTTGGTCAGTGTCCCATTGAGCTTGGTCTTTTAATACCTTTTCAGCCCAAGCATTCAAAGCCATTTTTATTTTCTCTGTCATAAAATAATCTACTTCAACCCAACCGAATTTAATACCTTTGTGTGGATTGGGTTCGGTGACTCCCATAAATTTAGCTGAAAATTACAAAATGTTTTTAGAAAATACTGTTAACACAAACGAACAATTTGGATGGATCGAAGTGATTTGTGGTTCAATGTTTTCGGGTAAAACAGAGGAATTGATCCGCCGTTTAAAGAGGGCACAATTTGCACAGCANAAAATCGAGATTTTTAANCCTGCAATCGACCTTCGCTATGACGATGAACTGGTCACCTCTCATGATCAAAATCAAATTCCCTCCACTCCTGTTCCTGCTGCTGCCAACATCCCCATACTTGCAGACGGTTGCGATGTAGTAGGTATAGACGAAGCCCAATTCTTTGACGATGAAATTGTACAAGTATGTAACGACCTTGCCAATAGAGGAATAAGAGTGATTGTTGCCGGTTTGGATATGGATTATAAAGGAAATCCGTTCGGTCCTATGCCTGCATTGATGGCAACTGCAGAATACGTCACTAAAGTACACGCCATTTGTACCCGTACTGGGAATTTGGCAAACTACAGTTTTAGAACTTCAACTGAAGACGAACTGGTGCTTTTGGGGGAAAGGGAAAATTACGAGCCCCTCTCTAGGGCTGCATTTTTTAGTGCAAATCAAAAAAAAGACCTCCATAAGAAAAAGAATAAAAAATCCTAGCACCAAAACCGTTGAACTCACTTCACCTCTACCTCACTCATCTCGATCACAATTTTGGTGTCATTCGCAATCAGCTCAAAACTACTACCCAAATTATCGGAGTAGTCAAAGCCAATGCCTACGGCAGTCTAGCAATCCCTTTTACGAAAAGATTGGTAGAGTTAGGGGTCGATAAGCTAGCAGTTGCCTACACTGAAGAAGGCATTTTTTTAAGAGAAAAGGGTATCAAAACACCCATCATGGTCTTTTACCCGCAACAACATACCATACCCGATTTGATTGCTGCGAATTTAGAACCTTGTATGTATTCTAAAGCACTGCTGGAAAATATTGAACTCCTCCTCAACAAAAAAGAAATTAAAAATTACCCGGTCCATATCAAATACAACACCGGTTTAAACCGGGTGGGCTTTCCCGTTGACGAAGTAGATTTTGTCCTTCAAAAAACAAAACAACCCTGCTTTAGATTGGAAAGTGTGTACTCTCATCTCGCCGCTACTGAAGAGGATCGCCCTTCCAAAATATGTGATTTGCAAATAGAGCGTTTTAATCAAATCAAACTACAGCATATGGCAGCAAGTGAAAAACCACCCCAATTTCACTTACTCAACAGTTCGGGTGTTTTTAATTATCCCGAGTGCCAAATGGATGCCGTCCGCTGTGGAATCGCTTTTCATGGCTATGCAAACAACGTAGCATGGGATGCCCTTTTAAAGCCCGTGGCTGAACTGGAATCCATCATCAGCCAGATTCACCAAGTCGAGAAGGGGGAAGCTGTGGGTTATGACAACGGCTGGATTGCCCCCCAAAAGGTACAGATTGCAACCCTCCCCCTAGGTCATGCCGATGGGATTGGGCGTCACTTTGGTCACCACAAAGTTCAGGTCACCATTAACGGTCAACAGGCCCCCATCGTTGGAAACATATGTATGGATATGCTTATGGTAGATGTCAGTGGTATCCGCTGTCAGGCTGGCGATCGAGTACGCTTTTTTGACCAAACCCAGACAGCAGCAGCATTTGCTGAAAAAGGTAATACCATAAGCTATGAATTGCTCACTAGTCTCGGACCCAGAATCAAACGCCAACTCCACGATTAAAACTTTGTTGTAAAACAAACGCTTTGTTTTTTTTTGAAACAAAACAAGCTTCTATTTGCTTGGCTTTGAATTAGTAGTATTTTTGCTCCGAATTTTAATTAAACGAATGAAAATTGCGGTAGTAGGTGCCACAGGTATGGTTGGCGAGATCATGTTAAAAGTTTTGGAAGAGCGAAACTTTCCAATTAGTGAGTTACTCTTGGTTGCTTCTGAACGCTCAGTAGGCAAAACCCTTAAGTATAAAAATACCGCTCACACAGTTATCGGATTGGAAACAGCTGTCGTTGAGCAACCGGATATAGCACTCTTTTCAGCTGGTGGTTCAACTTCTTTAGCATGGGCTCCAAAGTTTGCAGAAGTAGGTGCCACCGTTATTGACAATTCTTCCGCCTGGCGAATGGACAGTAGTAAAAAATTAATCGTTCCTGAAATCAACGGACAGGAATTGACCAAGGAGGATAGGATCATCGCCAATCCCAACTGCTCGACCATCCAAATGGTCATGGCACTAGCGCCCCTCCATCGAGAGTTTCAAATCAAGCGGTTAATCATTTCAACCTATCAGTCCATAACTGGAACCGGAGTAAAAGCGGTTCAACAATTAGAACAGGAGTCTCAGGGACTGGAAACGGATGCTGCTTATCCACATCAAATTCATAAAAATGCCCTTCCGCATTGTGATGTCTTTTTGGAAAACGACTATACCAAAGAGGAGATGAAATTGGTCAACGAAACTCATAAAATATTAAATGACGACCGTATGGGAATTACGGCTACTGCAGTTCGTATTCCCGTAGTAGGTGGACATAGCGAAGCCGTCAATATAGAATTCGAAAAGGATTTTAGTGTCGCTCGTATTCGGGAATTGCTTCAAAACACTTCAGGGGTAGTCGTCCAGGACGATCCTGCCAATAATCATTACCCTATGCCCATAACTGCTGAGGGTACAGACGCTGTTTTTGTAGGTCGTATTCGTAGAGATACCTCTCACCCCAATGCAGCTAACATGTGGATCGTAGCAGATAACCTTAGGAAAGGGGCAGCTACCAATACCGTACAAATCGCAGAATATTTAATCGCACAAGGACTGGTTTAAGTCCAATAGCCCCTCTTCTTTTGCCTTTTTAAAACCCTTTTTTTATATTGCTGGTATAAACCCAAATTTATACCCTATTATGGACATCCTACAGTCTATTCATATCTGGATTTTAGTCAAACGATTGACTTGATGAACAGAAAAAATGAACGAATATTAAAACAAATAAAAATAGCTAGCGGGTAACAAAACCAATATGCAATACCCTTTGGGATAGTGCGCATAGCCAAACCGTTATCGTCAATTTTAGAAAATCAAATCCAGGTGACACTACTGGGCTTTACAAAGCCACGTACCTTGGATTATGGATTGCAGGATCACTCCAAACAAAATAAAAACAGCCTACAACACCCCACTCCAAGTTAAACGCCTTTTTATATTCCCTGACTGTTTAAACCAGAATACTGTATAAAATCGGCGGTTACTTTAGTTTTTTTTATAAATTTGCTCCTCAATTGTGGATGAATGAATGCGATGAAAGAATTTACAATCCCGTTTGTGGGGCTGAATGAAGGAAAGCATCAATTCGAGTTTACAATCGACAACACGTTCTTTACGCATTTTGAGTACGATGATTTTAGTCAGGCAAGCCTTAAGGGGCAGCTGACTTTAGATAAAAAATCAACTTTTTTGGAGTTGCATTTTCGGGTAAGTGGACCGGTGGTTCTCCCTTGTGATGTTTCTATGGAGTTATTTGATTACCCTGTAGCGGCAGACTTTGATCTGATTGTCAAATTCGGAATACCTCCGGACAAGCCTTCAGACGAAATTTTAGTTTTATCCGAGGGGAGTTATCAAATAGATGTGGGGCAGTACTTTTATGAAATGGTAGTATTGTCGCTTCCGCAGAAGCGCGTTCACCCTGGAATAGAAGACGGGACCTTAAAAAGTGAGATCGTAGAAAAACTCAAAGCATTGGAACCGAAAGAAACGCATTTAAAAGGGTCTGAAGACCCACGTTGGAATAAATTAAAAGATCTTTTGTAAAAAGGATAAAAAAGAAACATTATGGCACATCCTAAAAGAAAAATTTCTAAAACAAGAAGAGACAAAAGGCGTACGCATTTCAAAGCTGCGGATCAGCAAATCGCGACCTGCTCTTCAACTGGAGAAGCACATTTATACCACAGAGCGCACTGGCACGAGGGAAAACTTCACTACAGAGGTAAAGTACTCGTAGATGCAACAGCAACTGCTGAAGCATAAAATCTCGGCTTGAAAACCATGCCAATTTCACTAGGGCTTTTTTATGGCAATTGTTTTAATTGCATAAAAAAACTACTATCTTCACTTTTCAATAGATCAGTTTACTGCTTCGCATTAGCATGAATCTAAAAAGGACGAATCAAACAAAAGCGGCCATCACAGCCGTTGGGGGTTATGTGCCTGATGCAATTTTATCTAATGAAGATTTAGAAAAAATGGTTGATACAAACGACGCATGGATCACTTCTCGGACGGGCATAAAAGAACGTCGGATTTTAAAAGATCCAAACAAAGCCACCTCCTATATGGCTATTGAAGCCGCCCAAGATTTAATTTCCAACCACCAGATTGATCCTTCAACCATAGATATGGTCTTGGTTGCTACGATAACACCGGACCTTCCTGTGGCTGCAACCGCAGCTTATGTTGCTTCTTCTATAGGCGCAAACAATGCCTTTGCTTACGACCTAAGTGCTGCCTGTTCAGGCTTTTTATACGGCATGAGTACCAGTGCAGCCTACATCAACTCCGGGCGCTATAAAAAAGTCTTGCTCATCGGAGCCGATAAAATGTCCTCTATCGTGGATTATACGGACAGAACCACTTGTATCATATTCGGTGACGGTGCAGGAGCTGTGCTCTTTGAACCCAGCAGTAACGAGTTTGGCTGGGAAGACGAGTATTTGAGAAGCGACGGGACTGAACGAATGTCTCTGCGGATCAAAGCTGGAGGATCCCTTTATCCTACTTCGCAAGAAAGCTTAGATAACAATTGGCACAATCTGTTTCAAGAAGGAAAAACTGTATTCAAATACGCCGTATCTGAGATGGCCAATGCAGCAGAAGAAGTGCTTAAACGTAACAATTTAAAAGGGGAAGAAATCAGTTATCTCGTTCCCCATCAAGCCAATAAGAGAATTGTGGATGCTACGGCAAATCGGATAGGGCTTGAAGAAGATCAAGTACTGATGAATATTACCTATTACGGCAATACAACGGCAGCAACCATACCGCTGCTCTTAAATGACAATAAATCAAAATTTAAAAGAGGAGATAAGTTGATCTTCGCTGCATTTGGCGGAGGTTTTACTTGGGGTGCAGCCTACCTCAGTTGGGCGTATTAAAAATAAAACAATCACTTATGAATATTAAAGACATTCAAAACCTAATCAAATTTGTGGCCAAGTCAGGAGCCCAAGAGGTCAAACTCGAAATGGAGGATGTAAAAATCACCATCAAAACGGGGCCTGATTCACAACCGATTGAAACGACAGGGTTTGTTCAGCAACTCGCTCCCGTTCAAGTTTCTGAAGCAGCTCCAGTAGCCCCAGCGGCTCCTGCTCCAGTTGCTGCTGCTGAGACTCAGGAAACAGCCGACGCTGATGATAACCTCATCACCATCAAGTCTCCCATCATTGGAACTTTCTATCGCAAGTCTGCACCCGAAAAACCNGCCTTTGTTGAAGTCGGTGATACAGTAAAAGAGGGGGATGTTTTGTGTGTTATCGAAGCGATGAAACTGTTCAATGAAATTGAATCTGAAGTAAGCGGTACCATCGTCAAAATCCTAGTTGATGATGCTTCACCCGTTGAATTTGACCAACCTTTATTTGTCATCAATCCTTCATAAATCGATCTCATGTTCAATAAAATTCTGATTGCCAATCGCGGGGAGATTGCCATGCGTATCATTCGTACCTGTAAGGAAATGGGAATAAAAACCGTTGCCGTTTATTCAAAAGCAGATGCAGACAGTTTACACGTTCGTTTTGCTGACGAGGCGGTTTGTATTGGCCCTGCGCCTAGCAGTGAGTCTTATTTAAAGATGTCAAATATCATTGCTGCGGCAGAAATCACCAACGCCGATGCCATCCATCCCGGTTACGGCTTTTTATCTGAGAATGCCAAATTCTCCAAAATCTGTCAAGAACACGATATCAAGTTTATCGGAGCCTCCGCAAGTATGATCGATCAAATGGGAGATAAAGCCTCTGCAAAAGCAACCATGAAGGCTGCGGGTGTCCCAACCATCCCCGGTTCTGAAGGGCTGTTAGACTCCCTGGAAGAAGCCGCAAGTTTAGCCGAAGAAATTGGATACCCCGTTATGCTTAAAGCCACTGCAGGTGGAGGCGGTAAGGGAATGCGTGCGGTTTGGAAAGCTGATGAACTCGAAAAAGCATGGGAAAGTGCCCGACAAGAATCCAAAGCAGCGTTTGGAAACGACGGTATGTACATGGAAAAGCTCATCGAAGAACCTCGACATATCGAAATTCAAGTAGTAGGAGACTCCAACGGTAAAGCCTGCCATTTGTCTGAACGTGATTGTTCCGTCCAAAGAAGACATCAAAAGTTGACCGAGGAAACTCCTTCTCCTTTTATGACTACTGCCTTGCGTAAAAAAATGGGTGAAGCTGCAGTAAAAGCTGCTGAATACATCAAATACGAAGGAGCAGGTACCATCGAGTTTCTAGTCGACAAACACCGGAACTTCTACTTTATGGAAATGAATACTCGTATACAAGTAGAACATCCCATTACCGAGCAGGTTATCGATTACGACCTAATCGAAGAACAAATAAAAGTAGCTTCAGGTGAAAAAATCTCTGGAAAAAATTACTTCCCTAAACTTCATTCTATCGAATGTCGAATCAATGCGGAAGACCCTCATAATGATTTTAGACCCAGTCCTGGTGTCATCTCAACCTTGCATTTTCCCGGTGGACACGGCATCCGTTTAGACACTCATGTTTACAGTGGATATGTCATTCCTCCTCATTACGATTCNATGATCGCCAAGCTCATTACTACAGCTCAAACTCGTGAAGGAGCCATCAGTAAAATGAAAAGAGCTTTAGAAGAATTTGTCATTGAAGGGGTAAAAACCACCATTCCATTCCATCTAAAACTGATGAGTAATCCCGCTTATGTCAAAGGGGATTACACCACCAAGTTTATGGAAGATTTTTCTATGGAAGATTGATTTAGAGGTTCAGCTCCCAATAACCAACATCGATGCACTTATTGAATTTAAATCCGACTCTTTCTAGTTGGCCCACCTTTCTATAACCTAGGTTTTCGTGAAAAAGGACACTCCCCTTATTCGGAAGTGAAATTCCTGCCAGTAGTGTTTTAAAGCCAAATGTTTTTAATTTCTCTATAAGAATACTGTAGATCTTTTTCCCAATTCCCTTTTTCTGATGACCTGAAGCAATATAAACACTGGTTTCCAAAGTATATCGGTAGGCAGATCTAGGCTTCCAATAAGTGGCATAAGCATAGCCCACTATTTCATTTTCTATTTCACAAACCCACCATTTGAGCTGCTTATGNGCATTCATTNGCTTTANGATCATTTGACTGTCAACGGCGCCTCTTCCTCAAATGTGACTGTCGAATTTGCTATATAGTGATTGTAAATGATGGCAATTGAAGCTGCGTCTTTAGCCTCTGCTATTCGAATCATATAAAAAGCTAGCCTTTAATCTTGGTCGTAGTATTTTCAGGTAATACTCTAAAACCCATATTGTAAAGTGTAAAACCAAAAATATCGGCATATTGTTCTATCCGTTTTGAAACAGGAGTTCCTGCTCCATGTCCTGCCTTGGTCTCAATTCGTATAAGTACTGGATTGGCGCCTTGCTGTTTATCTTGTAACTCAGAGGCAAATTTAAAGGAATGCGCAGGCACTACACGGTCGTCGTGATCGCCTGTAGTAACCAATGTAGCAGGGTATCGCGTTCCTTGACTTACGTTATGCACTGGCGAATAGCCTTTGAGGTATTCAAACATTTCTTTGGAATCCTCTGCCGTGCCATAATCGTATGACCAACCAGCACCCGCTGTAAATTGATGATACCTCAACATATCGAGTACCCCCACCGCAGGTAATGCAACCTTCATTAAGTCTGGACGCTGTGTCATGGTAGCACCCACTAAAAGTCCTCCATTAGAACCCCCTCTGATCGCCAAATATTCTGGACTGCAAATTCCCTCTTGGATAAGGTATTCTCCGGCAGCAATAAAATCGTCAAAAACGTTTTGCTTTTTTTGCTGAATTCCTGCTTTGTGCCATTCCTTTCCATATTCTCCTCCCCCTCTTAAATTGGGAACGGCATAGACTCCCCCTTGTTCCATCCAAACGGCATTGGCGATACTGAAAGAAGGTTGAATACTGATATTAAATCCGCCATAACCGTAGAGTATGGTTGGGTTTTTCCCATCGTACTCTATTCCTTTTTTATGGGTGATGATCATGGGAACTTTAGTTCCGTCTGCTGAAGTATAAAAAATTTGGGATGAAATATAATCCTCTGGATTAAAATCAATATCGGGTGACCAATACTGTTCCGACTTTCCTGAATCAGCATCGAAAGCATAAATCACTCCCGGTGTATGGTAGTTAGTAAAACTGTAATACAGTTTCTTTTGCTCCATTTTACCGTTCCACCCTCTTGCTGTTCCTACCCCTGGAAGGTCTACTTGACGGATGTTTTTGCCTTTAAAATTATACTGAACTACTTTGGTAATGGCATCAATCATATAACGTGCAAAGAAGTACCCTCCTCCGCTACTAACGGATAAGACGTTTTCAGTCTCAGGAATCACATCAGTCCAATATTCCTCATTGGGATGTTTGGCTGTTGCCTTAACCAGTTTTTGATTGGGTGCCTCCTTATTGGTCACTATAAAAAAAGTCGATCCCTCGCTCTCTAAAAGGTAACTGTCCGTACTGTAATCTTGGTCTACGGCTACAAGCGGACTGTTGGGGCGATCCAAGTCTTTAAGNAAGCTGACNTTGCCCGAAGTAGTCTTNGAAGCCGAAANNAACAGATAGCGNCCGTCTTCGGTTACACTGGCACCTACATANCGGTGTTTTTCTTCCTCAGTTCCTCCAAAAATCAATTCNTCCTCAGACTGGGGTGTNCCNAATTTATGGTAATACAGCTTGTGTTGATCNGTCATTTCACTCAATTCACTCCCNTNAGGTTTATCGTAACTTGAATAAAAGATGCCTTCTTCTTTTTTCCATTCAATCCCACTAAACTTAACATCGACCAGAGTATCTTCTATGATCTTATTTTCGATAGCATCCAATACAATAATTTTTCGCCAATCACTCCCACCTTCACTGATTGAATAGGCGGCGAGTTTACCGCTTTTAGAAAAACTCAATCCAGCTAAGGAAGTGGTCCCATCTTCTGAAAAGGTATTGGGATCNAGGAACAATTCCTCTTGACCGTCCTCTCCTTTGCGATAGACAACATATTGATTTTGAAGCCCATCATTTTTATAGTAGTAGGTATAGGGTCCCTCTTCGAATGGGGCAGATAATTTTTCGTAATTCCAAAGGCTTTCCAAACGCACTTTCAATTGGCTTCGAAAAGGAATTTTTTCCAAATAAGAAAAAGTTACTTTGTTTTGTTCTGTAACCCACTCTTTGGTTTCTTCACTGTTGTCGTCTTCAAGCCAACGGTAATTGTCGATTACTTCTTCATCAAAATAAGTATCGACTACAGGTATTTTCTCAGTTTTCGGATAGTTCAGTTGGTCTGAGGACGGAGAACAGGAAAAAAATGCAATAAAGGCAAGTGTGTAGCTAAGATATTTCATAAGATCCAGTTGTTTTTTTATCAATGTACAAAAAAAGACCCTTATTCCTCGATGAAGGAAAAGGGCCTTAAAACTTCAGTTATACTTCTTTTAGTAGATGTGTACTTCTCCTGTTTTGATGTCGTACATACCTCCTAAAATTTGAATTTCACCAGCATCCTCCATTTCTTTAAGAACTTGACTTTGCGCTCTGATATTGTCAATCGTCATTTTGACATTTACTTCTGCCACGTCATTTACAAAATCAATATTGGAAGAATTTCTCATGTTCTCGTCTGCAGGTTCTTTTACTGCATCAACTGCGGGTTCAATTTTATTGATCAGCGCAGTGAGGTTTCCAAGACGGGCGTGGTCACATGCCCCTTTTACGGCACCACAAGCGGTATGCCCTAGGACAAGCACCAATTTGGTTCCTGCCAGCTTACAGGCAAATTCCATACTTCCCAAAATATCTTCATTAACAAAATTTCCCGCGATTCTAACGCTGAAAATATCCCCTATACCTTGATCAAAAATGAGCTCTGAAGAGACTCGTGAATCGATACAGCTCAGTACTGTTGCAAAGGGAAATTGTCCCGTACTGGTTTCACTTACTTGCTGCATAAGATCTCTATTCAACTGCTTTTTTTGGACAAAGCGTTGATTTCCATCTTTCAATTCTTGCAATGCTGATGCAGCTGTCATTTGGTCTTGAGTTTCTTTTGTTTGTGCTTTCATAATTATTTAGATTTTTGGAAACATCAACTAGATGTTTCGTAGTGATTTAATTTATGATTTAAATTTTTATCATTTAAACTTTATCAGTTAGGCGCTTTTTGGACGTTGATTAAAAAAGTCAACAAAGCTATCTGGATTATCAACAGTCCCCCTTTCAGAGTGGATTTTAATATTGATGTTTCGCTGACGTGCTTTTATNGCGAAGTCCTCTAAAATTTCGATTATATCATAATCTAGGAAGCGGGTTCCTTTCACATCCAACTCTAAAAGAGTCCCCTCTGGGAGGGCATCTAACTCTTTTAGGATGGCTCCTTTGTTAATAAAAGTAACTTCCTCTGCTAAAGTCATCTTAATTCGATGCTTTCCATTGCTCTTATCCTCAATATGTAAGAAGTGGGAATTTTGAAAACTCTTGATCAGGATAACAACGATCCCGACTGCCAATCCCAATCCAATCCCTACCAATAAGTCTGTAAATACAATTCCCAAAATCGTAACTATAAATGGTGTAAATTGTTTCCATCCCAATTGGAACATGGTTTTAAATAGGGCTGGTTTAGCCAGATTGTACCCAACAATAAGCAATATCGCTGCAAGTACAGAAAGAGGTATTTTATTCAGTAAAGTTGGTATTAACAATACGGAAATTAACAAGAAAAAACCGTGCACTATGGCTGAAAGTTTTGATTTCCCACCAGACTGAATATTGGCAGAACTTCTGACAATAACTTGAGTTACGGGTAGGCCTCCAATCATACCTGAAAGAAAGTTCCCAGCACCTTGAGCGATCAGCTCTCTGTTGGTTGGAGTTACGCGTTTATCAGGGTCTAATTTATCTGTCGCTTCTACACAAAGCAAGGTTTCTAAACTGGCAACCAAAGCAATTGTAAATGCAGTAACCCAAATATCAGGATTTGAAATCTGATCAAAATTTGGAAAACTGAATTGCCCTAGGAAAGAGCTAAAATCACTTGGTACAGGAACAGAAACTAATTGCTCTGTTTTGATCTGCCAGAAGGCACTCCCTTCAGTAAATACAGCATAAATAATTCCAACCACTACAGCGACTAAAGGACCTTGAATCAATTGAAAAATCTTCCCTTTTTTACTGAGTACTTTAGACCAGAGCAACAAGATTCCTAAACTAAGCGCAGCGATAAGTGTAGCTCCAGGGCTGATATAATTAATTAAGTTNAAAATCCCAGAAAATGAATTCTCTCCATCAGACTGAAAAAATGAAAAGTCTGCCTCTNGACTGTNGTATCCAAAAAANTAAGGAATTTGTTTCAATATAATAATGATTCCAATTCCCGTTAGCATCCCTTTAATTACAGAAGAAGGAAAATAATATCCAATGATTCCTGCTCGGAGTATTCCAAAAATAAATTGAATGATTCCTCCTAACACAACTGCTAAAAGAAAATTTTCAAAACCTCCTAAACTTCCGATCGCAGTAAGTACAATTGCTGCTAGTCCAGCAGCGGGTCCACTNACCCCTACTTGTGATCCGCTAAAACTCCCAACTACGATCCCTCCGATGATTCCAGCTATTAAACCAGAAAACAGAGGAGCCCCACTAGCTAGTGCAATACCTAAACACAGCGGTAACGCGACAAAGAAAACTACAATACTTGCAGGTAAATCGTGTTTTAAGTTTGATAATAAATTTGAATTTTTCATATAATTTTTTTGACGACCTCAATCGGTCGTTCTGTTTGATTATTTAATATAGTGTGAGTAATATTTAAGGAAAGTNATTCCTTACGAGAGCGTACTGAACGATTCAGGAGGCGGTATGTGAATCTCGATAATTGAATTGCTGTAAATATCTANAGCCGCATGTAATAAATTGAACTTTTCTAAGTATGACTGTCGGTTTTCAGCCAAAAACTGATGCTGAATTTTAATGTCGTCAACTTCTCTCTTCTCCTCTTGTTCCTCCTCGCTGTCTTCTTGAAAATCAATATTGACTAATTCGTATGAATTTTCACTTAATAAGGATAAAGACTCTAGAGTTGTGGAAAGTGTAAGCGATGTTAACACCCCAATCACAAAAAGGTACTTCACTATATCGGTCGATAAAATTCTTTGAAGTTTCATCTTTTTAAAGTGTCTGTGACTAGTTTTTTATAAAATTCAACAATGTTATTCTTTCCTTCCTCGCAGTCTGTCAATGCAGGTAAATGCTTTGAGAAATAACGCTGATGATGAGCTCCTTCTATAATGGTAGAAATCAGCATGTGAGGGTATTTAAAGTTGGGATTAACTCCCAATACAAATTCAGTTACACGATCTACTACGCGTGTGTAAGTTTTGTAAAATCCTTTTTCGTTTTCTTTTTCAACCTCTTTTGTATGATAGGCTTTAGAAGATTCAGCTATTATAATTTTATTGAGTGTTACCTCATTGATAAAAGTAAAATTATTGTCCTCTTTGACCTCTTCAGTGAGAAGTTGTATGGCCTTTTCAAGCTTTTCTTCTTCACTTTCGATATTGGTCGTTGCAAAGACTAATTTGTACTCAATCCAACTCCAATACCAATTGACGAGGTAAACTAGAAAGGAGTGTTTGCTTTCAAAATATCTATAAATGGAACTTTCATTAGAGTTAATTCTACTCCCTAGCTTTTTAAAAGTAAAAGCTTCATAACCTAACTCGTGTATCATCTCAATGCCGTATTCCACTATTCTTCTTCCTAAGTCTGAAGACTCTGGATCTTTACAAAAAAGACAGGAATCAGTCGCAATATGAATTTGTAATTCTTCCATTGAGGATGTAAATATAATAGTATTACTATTAAAAATGCGAATTTCCCTTAAATTTTTTATAACNNNCTGAAAATGNNTTTATTNCATTNGNGTTTTNGTGCCCTCCATCAAAANAGATCGGGTTTTAAAATGNTTATNTATCTTTTGNAGTAGCATTAATTCTGAGGTAAATTGCCAATCAAAGTTAACCGATTGGTTTGCTGGATGTCTATGATGATCTTGATCGAGTATATAACCTTCAGGTTTGTTCAATATACGTNTTTGACTGTAGACTTCTTCAAACTTTGCTCTAACTTGATTAAACTCTGCTTTCATCTCGTTCAATGTTTCCAGGGCATCTGCTTCTTGAGTATCAGTTTGAGCAATATCAAAAGTATTTAAGGTTTGCATCAATCTGAAATTGTAATCCACTAGATTTCCCACTTGATTGTACACTTTCAAATTGTAGTCCGCTTTGGTTCCCTCAGTTTGAATTTGCTGTAAAGTGTTTTGAACTTTTTCTACTATTTTCCGTTGAGCTTCTAATTTGGCAAGACGTTCAGCGTATTTTTCTGACCATGCGCCTTTATTNTCAAAATCCGGTAGATCAATTATATGTTCTTCAATTGGATTTTCCCGCTGGTTTAACGAGTTTCTGTGGATGCCCTCTTCTACTAAAAGATTGGTCCAAACACCTACAGGTTTGTCAAGTGCATCGATAAAGGCATAATCTTCCGATTGAAAACGAGGGCCAAACTTACGGTGTCGATAGGCTTTTTTAAACTCCTCTTTGGAGCGTTTTAATCCACCCCAACTAAATTCTGCAAAGGCATTAATTCCCCTTTTGTACAACTCAAAATGAGGGGAATCGTCGTCCCAAAGGGTAAGCAGCAAGCCGTTGTAATTTCTATTAATAGACTGCTCTGCAAAAATCCGAATCTGATCGATGTTACTTTCTCTCTGGGGCATTAAAGTCCATCGTGTCTGTCCTGCAGTAGCTCCCATGACCTGAAATCCGTTGGATGAAAACCAATCCATTGCTTTACCGTTTCCGTAGGATTCAGCCATGTGGTAATTCCAACGCATATAGACACAATTTTTGGGAAATTGTTCGATAAAACGATTCAGTTTAGGCTCGTTTGCTTGCCAAATAGAATCTACTGTTGCTTTTGGCATTTTGGCGTCGTAAATGGGTCGCATCAACCCTGCCTGCTTCAGTGGCATATCATCCCAAAAGATTGGTGTTCGGTCGTGCTCCGCTGCAAAAGCGGTCACTTTATTTAACCAAATTAAATTTAACTCTAAAGCGCTTTTCCCACTTTCTCTACCTGTAGTTTGAACCTCATCTCCTCCAACGTGTAGATACTTCCCATGGGGAAATGCTTCCATGGCATCTAAATACAAATCAAATTGAACTTCATAGGTCTCAGGGTCTAGTGGATTAAACGCCCAATCGCTCGCGGGGTCGTCTCGTAAATGTTTATTTTTTTCGTGCTTTAACACAAACGAAGCATGACCTAACCCTTGTACTAAAGGGCTGATTTTGATATTTCTTGCAATGGCGTAATCACTGATAGCCCTCCATTCATCAATGGAAAGTGCATCAGCAGAACCTACTTCTGGTCTTCTTTTATATTGAAGTTTGTCCTCAATTTCGAGTATGATTCCATTGATCTTTAACTGAGCCAACTCATCCAGTAAATCGTAGTAATAGGACTTTTTCTCCAAATGGTGTTTCACATCAATCTGAATTGGACGAAAGGCTATTTTGGGGGCATCATTAATTTCCAATAGCGGTAGTGGAGTATCTTGAGCAATAGCATCTTCAATCAATTGGTTTAGGGTAATAAAGCCGTAAAACAACCCTGCCTGGCTTTGAGCTTGAATAATTATTTTTTCATTCGTGATTTCAAGTCTATAGGATTCTGGAGACTGTGATTTGTCCTCTTGAATACTGAATTCTAGTTGAGCATTCTCAGGTTGATCTACACGTTGGATTTGTTTTGTCATTCCATACAGTAGAGGGAGGGCATCTCCTGTTGGGCTGTAGGCGAATTTTAATGTATTTACATCAATCCTGGAATCCTCCCCTTTAAAGTATTGTTCAGCAACTGAAGGAAGTAAACTAAACGTATTTTGTGGATTAGATACCGGTTGAGAACAACCTAAAATCAAGAGAAAGGAGCAAGCGAGTATGGGATTTAGAAAGTATAACCGAGACATAATGATTCCATTTATTTCAACAAAATACAAAAAACACTTACTTTATTGAACTAATTTATATATTGAAATTAAGAATGCTGCATAAAATAACCGCTGCTTTTCCTTGGATAGTAACTCTTTCTGCGCTGCTTGGATTAGTTTACCCCCCGACTTTTACTTGGTTTCAAGGTCCTTTGATTACCTTGGGTTTGGGAGGTATCATGTTAGGGATGGGGCTCACCCTAAAGGGGGAAGATTTTGTACAAGTTGTCCGCCAGCCAAAATGGGTTTTTCTAGGCTTGGGTCTGCAATTTATTGTAATGCCCTTATTGGGCTGGAGTTTAGCTCAACTTTTTCAACTCCCCCCTCTCTTTGCCGTTGGGATGGTTTTGGTTGCCTCCTGTCCTGGAGGGACAGCTTCAAATGTAATTGCCTATTTGGCAAAAGGTGAGGTTGCCTTATCGGTATGTATGACAGCCTGTTCAACATTAGCAGCCATCATTATGACACCATTTTTGACCCTGCAATTGTCTGGAAGCACCTTAGATATTCCTGCAATCGGTCTTTTTTACAGTACGCTAAAAGTTGTCTTACTACCCATTGTAATCGGGGTATTGGTCAACAGATACTCCCCAAAAATAGCTTCAAAAATTAATCCTTTTGCGCCTCCAACTGCTGTAATATTGATCTGTTTAATCGTAGCCAGTATTGTCGGTCAAGGAAAAGAAATCATACTGAATTCAGGCTTGTTGCTAATCTTTGCATTGTTGGGGCTACATCTGCTCGGTTTTGTATTAGGTTTTGTAATCAGCCTTGTGATTTTTAAAAATTGGAAGGTTGCTAAAACAATTTCCATTGAAGTAGGTATGCAAAATTCAGGCTTAGGTGTTGTTTTAGCGCGGGAAAATTTTAACAATCCCAGCGTGGCTATTCCCGCAGCACTTTCTAGTTTAATCCACTCCCTTTTGGGAAGTTTTTTTGTGCGTCTTTTTAAAAATAAAGGGTGAATATTATATTTTATGTAAATTCAATAACTAATTACTTAACATGAAACATTTACTTGTTACAGCATTCCTTCTTGTGTTATTTGCTTGCAGTCAAGAGGAAAAAAGCAACCCATTACCAAATATTATTTGGTTAGTTGCAGAGGATCAATCTCCTGAATTTTTCCCCATGTATGGCAATCCTACTACAGCGCTCCCTTACCTTACTAGTTTGGCTAATGATGGAGTTGTTTTTGATAACGCTTACAGTCCCGTACCCGTTTGTGCTCCTGCTCGAAGTGCATTAATAAGTGGGCTTTACCCTTCCTCTTTAGGCACCCACAATATGCGAACTTATAATGCCTACAGAAAAGAAAATCAACCCAGTATTGGCATACCAAGTTATTCCCCTCCAGTTCCTCAAGGTGTAAAAATGTTTCCTGAATACCTCAGAGCAAAAGGCTATTACACTACAAATAATGCCAAAGAAGACTACAACTTTAAAAAAACCGATGGTGTTTGGGATGAAAGTAGTTCCAAAGCTCATTGGAAAAATCGGAGCGAAAATCAAGCCTTTTTTGCTGTATTTAATTTTGGCGTAACCCATGAGTCTCAAATATGGAGGCGAGGTCAAGATTCACTTTTAGTGGATCCAAAAACCGTTCCAGTTCCCCCCATCTTCCCCGATACTGAGGAAGTAAGAAAGGATATCGCCGTAAATTATAGCAATCTGATCAGGCTGGATCGTCAAATTGGAAAAGTTATCGAACAACTCAAGTCTGAGGGGCTTTATGAAAACAGTATTATCTTCTTTTATGGAGATCACGGAGGACCTTTCCCGCGTTATAAAAGAGCTGTTTACGAAACGGGGATAAAAGTGCCTTTAATAATCAAATTCCCAATGCTGGAAAATGCAGGTACTCGAAATCCAGACTTTATCAGTTTTATTGATTACGCTCCAACTGTACTTTCTCTTGCCGGAATAGAACCTCCAGCAGTCATGCAAGGAAAGGCTCAATTTGGANTGCATCAAGCGGATAAAAAATCTGAATTTATCTTTGCCTCCTCTGACCGTTTTGACGAACAAGTGGATCGATTAAGGGCAGTTCGCCATGGTAAGTTTAAATACATTAGAAATTTCAACCCTGAAATCAGCAATGCCATACCGGTTGCTTATAGAGAACAAATGACGATGATGCAACTTTTAAATCGACTTTGGGAAGCAGGAGAACTTGATGAGCATCCTGCAGCCTGGTTTAAAACACCCAAGCCTAAAGAAGAACTTTACGACCTGGAGCAAGATCCTTACGAATTGAACAATCTAGCTGATCAAACTGCCCTACAAGACACTTTGATTTTTCTCAGAAATCGTTTAAATGAGTGGATCGTTGAAACTGGTGATTTAGGAGAGTATCCCGAAAAAGAGTTGCTTGAAAAATGGCTTCCGGAGGGTAAACCGAAAACACTAGCTGCTTTAAACAGTGTGGTCAAAGACAATAAGATAGAGCTCAGTCATCCAGAACCTGGGGTCAGCATAGTGTGGAAACAAGCTCAAGATTCCGTCTGGTCTGTTTACACTACTCCATTAGCTGAATCAAAATCCATACAAGCCAAAGCAGTGCGTATAGGCTATGCAGACAGTCCTATTTTGACGATTGATTAGTATTATTCCGCTCAAATTCTTGACGCTTAAGGAAAATTGATCGACTGGTAAACAACGCTTCAATAAAGGAGCTTGCATCTGCGATTCCCTTTCCTGCGATATCGAAAGCTGTTCCGTGATCGGGTGAAGTCCGTACTTTATTGAGTCCTGCAGTAAAGTTTACTCCCTTGCCAAATGAAAGGGTCTTAAATGGAATAAGCCCCTGATCGTGGTACATTGCTAAAACAGCATCGTACTTGGTATAGGATTGGCTTCCAAAAAAACCATCCGCA
Organism: Flavobacteriaceae bacterium TMED48; assembly: GCA_002167945.1. Classification (GTDB taxonomy): domain Bacteria; phylum Bacteroidota; class Bacteroidia; order Flavobacteriales; family Flavobacteriaceae; genus MS024-2A. The sequence goes on from NHDB01000008.1 coordinate 53,850, forward strand.
GCAAAAGGTCCAAAAACCAAGTCTCCTCTATCAAATAAACTTTTGATCAGCGGGCGTAATAAGGTATCGTCTTCTGTACCTATGACTCCTTCATCTCCTGTATGAGGATTAATCCCCAAAATCGCAATTTTGGGCCGTTGGATTCCAAAGTCTTGGATCAAGCTTTTTGTAAGCAAGTCAATTTTTTGAGCAATTTTTTCCTCAGACAGTTTTTGGGTTACTTCCTTAAGCGGAACATGGTCCGTAACTAGCGCAACTTTTAGGCCTTCTGTTATCATAAACATCAGGCTATCACCCTCCAATTCTTTACTCAGATAATCGGTATGTCCTGGAAAATTAAAGTCTTTTGTTTGTATATTTTTTTTGTGAATCGGGGCTGTAACCAAAGTGTTTAACTCCTTCTTTTTTAAGGCTATGGTAGCGGCTTTTAGGGAACTTAAAGCAGCCTCTCCTGCCAAAGACTCTATTTTACCATGATTGAATGGGAACGGTTTTTCCCAGGTATTGGCCACATTAATTCTTCNTCGCTTTGGTGAATTAATATTNTTAAGTGTAAAAAAGTCAGTGGTGAACCCCAATCGTTTGCTTTCCATTAGCAGGCTTTGGTCATTAGCAAAAACTATAGGAGTAAAAAAATCAAAAAGGCGCTTGTCTTGAAACGCTTTTAAAATAATTTCAATACCAATTCCATTTGGATCACCAGTTGAAATTCCAACGCTAATTTTTGGGATATCCTTCAAACCTTATCTTTTATACCTATTTTTGAAGACAAATGTAATTAAATTAAAACGCATGTTTACAGGAATAATTGAAGCTTTTGGCCGGGTCACAGCTCTAGAGCGTGAAGGTGAAAATTTACATATCAGCATTGAAAGTGAATTGGCACAGGAACTTAAAATTGACCAAAGTGTTGCGCATAACGGGGTTTGCCTAACCGTTGTAAAATGCGATTCCAAAAACTATACTGTCACTGCCATAGATGAAACACTAAAAAAAACCAATCTGGGTGTTTTAAAAATAGACTCCTTAGTTAATTTGGAACGAGCCATGAAGCTTGGAGATCGATTGGATGGGCATATGGTCCAGGGTCACGTAGATCAAACGGCTCAGTGTATAGCGGCTAAAACTCATGATGGTAGTTGGGTTTATACTTTTGAATACGACAAAAGTTCTGATCAGATTACCATTGAAAAAGGATCGATCACCATCAATGGTGTTAGTTTAACGGTTGTGAATTCTAGAGAAAATCAATTCTCAGTAGCCATTATCCCCTACACCTATGAACATACTAATTTTAATCAGCTAAAAGTTGGAGATCAAGTCAATCTTGAATTTGACTTAATCGGCAAATACCTGTCTAAATTGTATTTAAGCCGTTAATTTTTATATATTTAGATAAACTATATCAAAATGAATTTTCTCGAATTAGCAACTTTATTGTTGTTCCTAGCCTCCGTTTTTTCTATTATAAATCTCAGAATTTTAAAACTCCCGCATACTATTGGTCTAATGGTCTTAGCTATAGCGCTTTCAATGGTTATTTTAGTCATTGGCTTAGTGGTTCCAGACTTTCTTTCTTTTGCGACCTCTTTAACAAAAGAATTCGACTTTAGTGTTTTACTCATCGATGTGATGCTCCCTTTTTTGCTATTTGCTGGAGCCATAAGTGTAGATGTGCATGAATTACTGAAAGATAAAGTTACCATATTACTACTTGCTACTTTTGGAGTATTATTCTCCACCTTTGCAGTGGGAACTGGCCTTTATTGGCTTACCAGTCAACCTCTATTGGGGATGGAATCCCTTGGACTGAGCTATGTGGATTGCCTACTATTTGGGTCGCTTGTCGCACCAACAGATCCTATTGCGGTTTTAGCCATGGTTAAAAAAATGAATCTTTCTAAAATTACCGAAACTCGTATCGCTGGGGAATCACTATTTAACGACGGTATAGGTGTCGTTGTCTTTTTAACACTACTCAGTATGAAAATCGAAGGAGTAGAAAATATAACCATCCAAAGTATCGGTAGTTTGTTTGCTACAGAAGTCATTGGTGGAATTTTATTAGGTGCACTAATGGGTTACCTCGGTTTAAAACTCGTAAAATATATTGAAAATACCCAAGTTGAATTGGAAGTCCTTATCACCCTTTCATTGGTGCTTTTAGTTCCTGTAATCTCCCATATGTTTCATTTTTCTGCGGTTTTAGGTGTAGTTGTTATGGGGCTGTTTTTA
>NHDB01000009.1 GCA_002167945.1 Flavobacteriaceae bacterium TMED48
CTGTACAAAGTTTTTATATTCTTTTTGTTTCTCTACTTTTAAGCCCGTTATGTTTAGATTTTTATTTTGAATTGGACACATAAACTCTTGGACTGGTATGGAGAAAACAAACGTTCTTTTGTTTGGAGAGAATCCCAAGAGCCTTATAAAATTTGGCTTTCTGAGGTCATTCTCCAGCAAACTCGTACAGCGCAAGGCCTTCCATATTACAATCGATTTTTATCTGAATTCCCTACTCTTAAGGACTTGGCTACAGCCAGTGAAGATGAGGTATTAAAGTTATGGCAGGGGCTGGGGGATTATTCCAGAGCGCGAAACCTTCATTTTACGGCAAAATATATTCACAGAGAATTGAACGGAGTATTTCCAAACACTTTTGACTCTCTTTTGCAATTAAAAGGAGTAGGAGACTACACTGCCAGTGCCATCGCATCGATCTGTTTTGAAATTCCTCAAGCTGTAGTAGACGGAAATGTTTTTCGTTTTTTATCCCGCTATTTTGGCATACTTACTCCTATCAATTCCAATACAGCACATAGAGAGTTTAAGAAAAAAGCTCAGGATTTGATGGGGAAATCCCACCCCGGAACGTTTAACCAAGCCATGATGGAGTTTGGTTCTCTTCAGTGTACACCTAAAAAGCCAAAATGTCAAAGCTGCCCATTTGCTGAAAGCTGTATTGCTTTTAAACAAAATAAAACAATGAGTTTACCGGTTAAAATCTCCCGGACAAAAAGCAGAAAGCGTTTTTTTAATTACCTCGTGATTAAAGACCAACGTGACCATTATCTTTTCGAAAAAAGAACCGCAAAAGGAATATGGTATAATTTGTATCAATTTCCTTTACTAGAATCTAAAACAACCTTAAAGTCAAAGCAGGCGCTTTTTGCTCACCCTGATTTCCCCAAAGAATTTCATTTAAACCTTTCAGAAATTAAGTTGTGGAATACTGAACCCATAATTCATAAATTAAGCCATCAAAAACTGGTTGTTAGTTTTTGGAAAATTGAAGCTAAAGACAAATTAAACAATGCCCAATCTAAAGCTGCAATTAATGAATTAGCAGTGCCTATTGTGATTCAAAACTTTATGGAAAAATTCTTTTGAAATGCCTGACGAATTGTTTAAATTTACTTCTACATCTAACTCAAAATCTTAAAACTATGACTGGCACACTCAACAAAGTTATGCTGATAGGACACTTAGGAGATGATGTAAAAATGCATTATTTCGATGGCGGCGGATCTATAGGACGCTTTCCTTTAGCAACAAACGAATCTTATGTGAATAAAAGCACAGGAGAAAAAGTAACCAACACGGAATGGCACAATATAGTAGTACGAAACAAGGCGGCAGAAATATGTGAAAAATACCTCAGTAAAGGAGATAAGATTTACATAGAAGGTCGAATTAAAACACGAAAGTGGACAGGTGATGACGGCAATGATCGTTATTCAACTGAAGTCAATGTAAATGAATTCACTTTTCTGAGTACTAAAAAAGGAGGGGATCAAGGAGGAGATTCTTCACCAAATTCAACACCTGAGAACAAAGAAACCCCCCCACCAGAGAATGATGATTTACCGTTTTAAAAGCTAGTATCCTTTGGATCCAGACCCTTTGCCTTTTTTAAGCGCACTCCTTTTAGCTTCCAATCTAATATGGATTCAATGGTTAGTAGTTCTTGTACTACTAGTTTGTTCAGCTTTAATTTCAGGTACTGAAGTCGCTTTTTTTTCTTTGCAACTTAAATCATTAGAAGATGAAGATCAGTCTTCTGATTTAGCGTTGCAAAGGGTTATTACGCTGTTGAAAAAACCCAAACGTTTGCTAGCAACTATTTTAGTGGCCAATAACTTTATCAATATTGCTATTGTATTGGTCTTTGCAGTATTGAGTGATTCCTTTTTAGGAGAAGTTGAGAATCCTATAGTAATGTTGATCATTGAAGTTGGGATAATTACCAGTCTTATTCTAATTTTTGGAGAGATTTTACCTAAAGTATACGCAAATAGGAATGCCTTGCAGTTTTCCAAACGGATGTCATTCATTATTTCAATACTGGACCGATATCTACTTTTTTGGATCACTTACCCAATGAGTAAAACAACTAGTTTTCTCGAAAAGCGTCTCGGTGACCAACAGAATCAATTCTCTGTTGACAAACTATCCCAAGCACTTGAACTCACAGGGGATCACGAAACTACATCAGACGAACAACGTATTTTAGAAGGGATAGTGAATTTTGGAAATACCGATACTCGTGAAGTCATGTGTCCAAGAATGGATATGTTTGCGCTATCAGATGAACTGACCATAGAAGAAATTCTCCCCATAATTTTGGAGCAAGGGTTTTCAAGAATTCCTGTTTTTCAAGAAAAGAAGGACAATATCAAAGGAATTTTATATACTAAAGATTTGCTGCCCAATCTTGACAACCCCAATTTTGTATGGCAGGTTGTTTTAAAACCTCCAATTTACGTTCCTGAAAACAAAAAACTGGATGATTTACTCAAAGAGTTTCAACAGAAAAAAATCCATTTGGCAATAGTTGTAGATGAATACGGAGGTACTTCTGGCTTAATTACTCTGGAAGATATTATGGAAGAAATTGTCGGGGATATTAGTGATGAATTTGATGAAGAAAGTTTGAGTTATTCTAAGTTGGATGAAAAAACCTATGTCTTTGAGGCCAAAATCAGTTTAAAGGACTTCTTTAAAGTTATTCATTTAGAAGAAACCGAAATATTTGAATCGGTAAAAGGTGATTCAGAAACCCTTGCTGGATTGCTTTTGGAAATAGCAAAAAGATTTCCAAAAAAGGGGCAAAAAATTAGATTTGAAGGGTATGTATTTACTGTTGAAGAGATCGATCAGTTACGCATCAAGCAAGTTAAGGTTGCACTCCCAAAAAAATAATAGTCTATGAAGAATTGGTTGTATCGCACAAGCTTAATTTTGTTTTTGAGTTGTACTTCAGACATTCAGCCCAAACCTTGGGGGTATTTGCGGTTGGATTATCCAGAAGCCAAGTATGAAAATTTCGAAAAGCTATCCTCTTTTTCTTTCGAATACAATAATTTTGCAGCAGTCTCAATTGCAAATCAGTCAAACTCTCAGCTGGTCTATCCGGAGATGAAAGCGACCCTATACTTAAATTACAACGAAGTAAACAATAATTTAGATTCGCTACTCAATGATGCGTATAAACTTCCGTACAAACACATTTCAAAAGCTGAATCCATACCCGAAAAAGTTTTTGTAAATCCGGTAAATAGGGTTTATGGAACCTTATTTTCTGTTGTGGGTAACGCCGCATCTCAATATCAATTCTTTCTTACGGATAGTTTAAATCACTTTCTGGTAGGCTCTGTTTATTTTTACGCAAAACCCAATTACGATTCCATTTTACCAGCTGTTAAATATTTAGAAAAGGATATTATTCACCTTATGGAATCCTTGGAGTGGAAATAGTTTTGACACTTGATATTAGCGACCATAGAATACAAGCATTTTAAATCACCCTTTGTAATTTGAAGGGTGCAACTGTGTATTGATCCTTTAAAAAAGTGCACTTTTGCAATAGATGACTATAACTATAAAAAAGTGGGTGTACCTTTTTACACTTTCGATTATTTGGGGCAGTTCTTACATTCTAATTAAAAAAGGGCTCGTTGGTTTGACACCACTTCAACTTGGTTCCACAAGAATTGTCATGACTAATGTTATTTTAATGATTTTTGGACGGAAACAGCTGCGAAAAATTCCAAAGGAAGCGTGGAAATGGATAATCTTAACCGGTTTTTTTGGAACTTTTTTCCCAAGTTATTTGTTTGCTTTTGCTGAGACGGTCATTGACAGTTCAGTTGCAGCCGTTCTTAACGGCATGACACCCTTGTTTACATTGATATTGGGACTTCTGTTTTTTAATTCAAATTTTAAATGGATGAAAATAGTTGGAGTATTGGTCGGCTTTGGGGGTACTTTAATTTTAGTTTCTAATGAGTTTACCATGCGTTCGGGCTTAAGCAGTTGGTACGCCTTCTTGGTGATGGCGGCAACCTTATGTTATTCCATAAATGTCAACTTGATCAAGCATAAACTTCAAGGAGTTCCTGCTTTAGCAATAGCTTTAGGAAATTTTATAGCAATTGTAATTCCAGCTTTTGGAGTACTTCTTTTTACAGATTTTCCATGGACAAAGATCACAAGTTCCCCAGAGGTTAGTAGTTCAATTGGTTACATTTTAATTTTATCGCTGTTTGGCACCGCTTTGGCAAAAGTTATGTTTAATGAATTAGTTTCTATTTCCACAGCAGTTTTTTCAATTTCGATTACCTATTTGCTTCCTATCGTAGCTATTGCTTGGGGCATATTGGATGGAGAAAAATTTACCTTGATACAATGGTTGGGTTGCGCACTGATTCTTTTGGGAGTTTACGTAATCACAGATAAAAAACGCCCCAAAGATCAGGCGTCTTGATGCTCATGGAAGTATTATCATTTAAAGATTTCGGAATCAATTTCTGCATTTAATTCAATATTTTGAGTAATGAGCTCAATTTTTTGAGGCCCCATACTTATTACAGCCTTGTGTGGAAAAAAATACCATCTGCGTTTTTATAGTCATTCATCTTAATCACATTTGTTTGAGAGTTACCCATAATTTCCATGGTTTGTGACACTTGAATTTTTAGATAATTTTCTATATCGTAATAATTCAGTATGCCTTCCGTAATTTTGATTTCATAGGCTTTTTTTCCATCAATCTCTGTTACACCTACCAACTCAAGGGCATCTAAATCGAGATTTAATTCTGGAAAAATGGCTGCCTCAGTAAGCATTTGTTTCAACATTTCACCTTCCATATCCATTTTTTGTCCATGCATTTCCATATAGGCATAATCCTTATTGACCACTTGTTTTTGTAGGATATTGCCCATCATTTTCATTTCTGTCAACGCCTGTTGCTGATTCGTTTTTTGGGATTCGACCTCTATAGTCATTCCCGTTCTTTCGTCTTCTTCATTTTTAGCCCCTACGTGATAGAGAACAGAAGTTACAACGACTGGAGCAGTATTGTCTTGGTGTAAGATGACATGTAAACCGTTGTCTAAGTCATACTCTTCGAAAGTAACTTGCTGTGCATTTAAAAAAAATGAAAAGCAAATTAGGCTAAGCAGATAAAATCGTTTTCTCATGGTTAAAAATTGGGTTGATTGATGTTTTACAAAGTAGGCTCAAAAACTCAGTTTTTGGGATTTACGTTTCTAAAATTAATACATTTGAAAATATTTTCAAACTTGAGATCATGCGCAACCTTTTAAATTTTATCTTCTTATTGCTTCTAACTGTAGGATTTAGTCAGTCTAAATACAAAACCATTTTAAGTGATATTGACAAAGATCAAGAATCCTACACTAAAATTGCGCAACAAATTTGGTCATATGCAGAAATGGGATATCAAGAGGAGCAGAGTAGTGCTCTTTTACAAAAGACTCTAAATGATGAAGGATTTCAAATAGAAGCTGGTGTAGCTGAAATCCCTACCGCTTTTGTCGCCAGCTATGGCTCAGGGAGTCCTGTAGTTGCAATTTTAGGCGAGTATGATGCACTGCCCGGTTTATCACAGAGGGCTGTTCCGTATAAAGCCTCAAATAACGGTAAGGCAGGACATGCTTGTGGTCATCACCTTTTTGGAACTGCCTCAGCTGCAGCGGCTATAGCCATAAAAAATTACCTTCAAAAAGAGGGTAAGTCAGGAACGGTAAAATACTTTGGATGTCCAGCTGAAGAAGGAGGTTCAGGAAAAGTATACATGACTCGAGCAGGTTTATTTGAAGATGTAGATGTTGCCTTACACTGGCATGCCGACAATAAAAATGCTGCAAGCATTCGTCCTGCTTTGGCAAATAAATCAGCTAAGTTTCGTTTTTATGGAGTCTCTGCTCATGCAGCTGGAGCTCCTGAAAAAGGGCGCTCTGCTTTGGATGCAGTGGAAGCGATGAATAATATGGTCAACATGATGCGTGAACACGTGACTGAAAGTACCCGAATTCACTATGTCATTACCCGTGGTGGACTAGCACCTAATGTAGTTCCTGACTTAGCGGAAGTTTATTACTATGCCCGACACAAAACCAGAGATGAGGTTGTCCAAGTTTTCGACCGTATAGTAAATGCAGCAAAAGGAGCCGCCTTAGGCACAGGGACTACTATGGAATACGAGATGATTGGCGGCACCCATGAATTGTTATTTAACGATGTATTACAACCGATGGTTCACAAAAATCTTGAAACTATAGGAGGTTATCAATACTCTGCTGAAGAACGGGCTTTTGCAGAAAAAATTGCTGAAAGTTTGGGAACACCTTTAGATACAAAACTTGTAGAGGGTGTTGCTCCTTACAGTGAAAACGCAAAACCAGGTGGTTCTACAGATGTGGGCGATGTAAGTTTTACTGTGCCAACGGCAGGATTAAGAGCTGCAACTTGGGTTCCTGGAACCCCTGCCCACAGCTGGCAAGCAGTTGCCGCTGGAGGAACTAATATTGGTAATAAAGGAATGATGGTAGCTGCTAAGACTCTCGCCCTGACAGGAATGCAATTGATTGACAATCCTAAAATCATCAAGGCAGCTCAAGAAGATTTTATTAAAAAAAGGGGTGCAGATTTCGAATACAAACCCATGTTAGGAGATCGTAAACCCGCTTTAAACTACAGAAATTAACAAATGAAACTGCAATTATTTAGCCTCTTATTTTTTAGCCTAATCAACTTACAAGCTCAGGTTTACTCCTACAAAACCAAGCAGAATGGAAAAACAATTACCCACCGAATCACAATGGATGATACATATGTGGTAGAAACCCAATATGTTGTTACACCAGCTGAATTTATCCTTACTCGTGGGGGGTTTTATACCAAAATAGCAAATGTAATATCAGTTGATTTTGAATTCAATTCCAACTTTGATAAAGACGGCTTAAAACAAATGGAATTGGAATGGTCAAAAGAGTGGATACTACTTTCAAAAAAGCCTAAAGATATTAATGGCAAATGGTTGATGGCTGGGAGAATGACTGAGCAAGGAGAACGAAGGAGAGATACTTCAGGCCCTCGAAAGACAATGAAATTTTTATTGGATGGATTTTTCCAATGGATCGCATACAACACTGAAACATTCCAGTTTTTTGGTTCAGGGGGAGGCTATTATACTACTGAAGGAGGCAAATACACCGAACACATTGAATATTTTTCAAGAGACAGCAGTAGGGTTGGAGCTGTTTTACCTTTTAACTACGAACTAAAAGGAACCGATTGGCATCACCAAGGCTTTAGCAGTAAAGGTGACCCTATGCATGAAATTTGGAGTAAGCGACAATAGTTTAATTCTTAGCTGCCAGTTCGTTAGAGCAACTATATCAAACATTAATGATAGATCTTAATTCACTTATTTCTTTACTTCAGCTTGAACAAAAAGACACCCACCATTTTGTAGGCCAAAACTACAAGACTGTTTGGGGGCGCGTTTTTGGAGGGCAAGTACTTGGGCAATCCCTTCATGCGGCATATCAAACTGTACCTAGTGATAGGAAGGCGCACTCCATGCATGGATATTTTATTTTGGGAGGCGATATTAATATTCCCATTGATTATCATGTAGATGCTATACGCGATGGAAGGAGTTTTACAACCAGGAGGGTGGTTGCCTATCAAGATGGTAAAGCTATTTTCAATATGGCCGCGTCTTTTCATTTGGACGAGGAAGGAGCTGATCATCAAATTACCATGCCCAATGTTTTAACCCCAGAAATTTTGCTTACCGACATTCAGCAAGCCGAGCCTTTAAAAGAAAAAGATCCTGAACGCTATCAACGACTAATGATGGCTCATCCACAGGTTTTTGAATTTCGCCCAGTGGGTAAAGCAATTTATCTGGAAACTCAAAATAAACCGCCTCTATCGCATATTTGGTTCAAGACTAAAGAACAAATAAAAGCAGACACCGCCTTACAGCACCAACTCCTTGCTTTTGCTTCGGATTACAGCCTGCTGTTGTCAGCTACCTTACCTCACAGAGAAGCATTTGAGAGTCACAAAATCTACTATGCCAGTTTAGATCACGCGTTGTGGTTTCACCGTGATTTTAAAATAGATGATTGGCTGTTGTATGCCATTGAAAGCCCAAGTGCTTCCAATGCCAGGGGTTATGCAAGGGGAAGTATTTTTGACCGTTCTGGAAGAATGGTCGCCTCGGTCTCCCAAGAAGGATTAATGAGAAAATTTAAATAAATAAGTACGTACAACATGAATAAAATTCTAGTTTTTGGATTGATGAGTTTTTGTTTATTACAGCCTCTTGCTGCACAAGAATACAATAAAGTTGAAGGTGTTTGGAATGCCACATTCATAGATCTACCACTAAATGATAAACTCAGTTTGCGATCTGAATTTCATTTTAGAACTGTTGATTATTTCAATGTTTGGAATCAGCAGATTTTTAGACCTCAATTGACTTATACGGATTCTAAGAACATCAAATGGACGGCAGGATATACCTATTTGCGCAATTTTGATTCCGACATCAACGCAGATCCCAGAGTTAGAAATGAGCACAATATATGGGAGCAGGTAGTGTATACAATTCCCTTAAAAAAGAGTTCTTTATCGACTTGGATTCGCCTTGAACATCGTTTTCAGGAAGAATTACCCCTTCAAACCAATCGTTCATTGAGAAGTTTTGATTTTTCAAGCAGAATACGTTTTCGCTTTACTTATGAGCGGACTTTGTCTAAGCCAGAGGCCAAAGTCCCTGTAAATTTTATTTTTTACGACGAGGTTTTTACTATTATGAGTCCAGGAGGGACTCCTTTTAAGTTTAATCAAAACTGGACCTTTTTCGGATTAGGGATTAAGCTAACGGATAAGATGAGAATTAATACGGGCTTTCAAAAGAACACTATTTTTAAATCAACAGACAATTATTTGAAAAACAGATTGTGGAATACCATACTGTTTTACAAAATTTAAAAGAGTATTGAGTCCCTACAGTTTTTATATTTTTTGATTTAGTTGTAGCTTCATATCAAAAAACACCATGAATTTAACTCCACGATTTTTAGTAGTACTGGTTATTTTGATTGGCACAAACTCCTTATTTGCTCAACAGCCTTTTTTTAAAGCAGCCGAAGGAAGTCATTGGTTAAGTACAGATCTTCACATCCATACGGTTTTTTCTGACGGAGCTGTCTGGCCAAGTATTAGAGTAGAAGAAGCTCGAAGAGAAGGTTTAGATCTTATTGCGATGACGGAACATTTAGAATACCAACCCCATGAGGAAGATATTCCACATCCAGACCGAAATCGATCCTATGCAATTGCATCGGGGATGTTGAGTGAAGATGAAGTGCTTCAGGTGATTAACGGTTCTGAAATCACACGTGAAATGCCTCCAGGACACATCAATGCAGTTTTTATTAAAGATGCTAACGCTTTACTTCATTCGGATTCACTATCAGGAATACAAGAGGCGAATAAGCAGGGAGCCTTTGTTTTCTGGAATCACCCAAACTGGGATGCGCAACGAAGTGATGGGATAGCACGTCTGGAGCCTTTCCACAACTATTTAATTTCAAATAAATTACTTCACGGCATTGAGGTGGTCAATGAAACTACCTTTTCTGAGGAGGCATTAGAAATTGCTTTTGAGAATGATCTTACTATTTTAGGAACCTCTGACATTCACGGATTGACAGATTGGGCGCATCAAATCGCAACAGGAGGTCACCGACCTATGACTTTTGCCCATGTCACTGAAAGAACCCCAGAAGCGGTCAAGAGGGCCTTGTTTGAGCGCAAAACCGTCGTTTGGTTTAATGACCTAATAATTGGAAAAGAAGCAGAAGTTTCAAAACTGGTTAAAGAAAATATTCATTTTGGAAAGCCAACTTACGCTGAGGATAAAACTATTTTAAATGTTGAACTCACCAATGAAAGTAGCCTTCCTTTCCAAATGGAATATACAGGGGAATACAGTTTTCACCAGAGGAGTTCAGTCTTTACCCTTCCACCCAAAACATCTATACGTTTACAAGTCAAGACGATATCCAAAAAACAAAGCATTATTTTACCTTTTAGAATTTTAAATGCTGTAATTGGTTCTAAGCAGTATCTTGAGCATCAATTTTTAGTAAAATAATTTATAAAGTATTATTTTTATAAAAATAGGGATGTTTGAAATATGATTAAAGACAGTAATTGGAGACCGCTCCCAAGCTTTTTAACAGTAAGNGAAAGNACGATTGAGGGATTGGGCCTTTTTGCCACTGAGGACATTAAGGAGGGGACTGATTTNGGNATCACTCACGTTTANGATCANCGTTTTCACGATAATTATTTACGGTTACCACTAGGAGCCTTCGTAAACCATCATCAAATNCCAAATTGNAAGGCTGTTTTTTGCGAAGAGGATGAAAAATTAGGGAAAGTNAAGCATATTCGGATTGTTGCTTTAAAAAACATTGACAANGGGAGCGAGATTACTGTAAAGTATGTTATCAACAAATTGGATAATCCAAACTGGGAACACGAGTATGAGATTACTCAATAATATGTNTTCAGATTACTTTTCTAAATAACGTTCAANGANCAGCCAATAAAAGAATCCAGAGNCGTATACGAGGGATTTTAGNTAATTCATTTTNATAGTTTTTNAAAATTACACTGCNNTCAAATACTGAGTGTTAGCCAATTGTTATTAAAAATTTAATCTAAAATCAAGAGTTTGTTTAACTTTTTTGTANTTTTGANTTATCAATTCTTNATTGATGAATTGGTTTATGGTTATAGCCTTTGGGAATANTTCCTGAAGGCTTTTTTTTGGTCGAAGCTTAAGTAACGTTCTTTTTTNNATCNTCAAAATTGAGATGAGCTTTTGCGCTGACTATTTTTTGAAGTTGATTTATCAACCACCAAAGGTCNTCAAAACTGGTGTAAAGAGGAGTTATTCCGATACGAATAAAGCTTGGAGGTCTGAAGTCGGGAATAATCTTAGGAACTCCCTTACCACCGGTGATTAATGCCTGACAGATCTGCCATGCCTGAGGGTGGGACACTGCTATATGAGATCCTCTAAATGAAGAGTCCATTGGACTGTGAATACTAAAGTCTAGTGGAAGCAAGACCTCATTTACAGCATTGATTAAAAACTCGGATTGTTGTACACTTTTGACCCTTAAAAGATCCATACCAGCCTCAAGGATAAGATCGATTCCAGCCTCTACTGCTTGCATGGANAGAATGGGAGGAGTTCCGTTATTAAAGCGCTCTAATCCATTTGAAGCGGTATATTTTGGATTGAATTCGAAGGGCTTATCGTGTCCAAACCATCCTTGAATAGGATTTTCCAACAGNAGATGAAAATCTTTATNGAGGTATAAAAAAGCTGGTGATCCAGGTCCACCGTTCATATATTTNTAGGTACATCCTAAGGCTACTTTTGTTTCGGTCTCCTTAAAGTCTATAGGNACAGCACCTACTGCATGACTCAGGTCCCAGACGATTATACTATTGTGTTTCGCAGCCCAACTATTGAGCTCTTTGATAGGATAACAANAGGCACTTTTGTAAGTAANAAGACTGAGACANATAATTCCTGGTTTTTCTTTGATNAACTGCTTGAGTTTTTCAAGGTCTGCTTCTATCTCTTGATTGTATTTAATAGTNGATATTGTTGTCTTTGGAAGCTGTTTAACCAGTCCATCCAAGANATACAAATCTGTTGGAAAATTTAAGNTATCTGAAATGAGATGAGCAGGGTATTGNTTNGATTGAAGTAANGCATAAAGAATTTGATAGAGGCGTANAGAGGTAGATTCTCCAAAAATAATTTCATTNNACTCAGCATTTAGTAGCAAACCNTATTTTTTTGATATGCGCTCAGGAAGTTCCAACCAATTTTCATTCCAACTTCGNATCAGTTGTTTTCCCCATTGGGTTTTAATTACATTATCCAATTGCTCAGGAACANTTTTGGGGAGTTTACCCAAGGAGTTTCCATCTAAATAAATTTCACCTTCTCCGTGATAGAAACGATTTCTAAAAGAGTTTAGNGGATCTTGTTGATCGAGGATTTTCGCAGCTTTAAGATCAATCATTAGCTGCAGTTAGAAAAAATGGAAGTATCTCATNTACCCAAGCAGCGTATTGGGTTCCGCTCGGGTGAAGACCATCAGTTGCAATAAACTCTGGCCTTGATCCTACNGTTCTTGAAAGGGGGGTAATGTCAATAAATTNAATTTCTTCTCTGGCACAAACTTCATAAATGACTTGATTAAAATTGTCGATTTCTANAGCTATTTNTTCCCGATTGCGATCTTTGGCAAATGGCATNTTTCCCCAATCGGGAATAGAAACTACAAAAACTCGATTTTTTTTACTTCCTGCAAAAAGGACTGCTTGACTTAATAATTGCTCAAATTCAGCTTTAAATCCCTCAATACTTTTTCCTTGATACTGATTGTTTACTCCAATAAGCAANGATACCCAATCGAAAGGAAAATCTAAGGCGGTATTGTCAATACCCAANTTTAGGTCTGAAGTAGTCCAGCCTGTTNGAGCGATAATTTTAGGAGAATTAATAAATATCGATTCTTTTTCTAAAGACTTTACAAGTTGATTCGNCCAGCGGTTGTCCTCAGTCACCGACTCGCCAATGGTATAACTATCACCAAGAGCTAGGTAACTCTGTTTNGGGATTTCTCCCTTTTCTTCACAAGCGGTGAAAACATGAAAAACAAAAAAAAGTAAGCAGAGTCTTTGAATCAAAGCTGTAAATTATAATATACCTCCCAACAAAAATAGAAAATAAGATAGGAAACTAAAGATTAAGATTAAGTATATTGTATGCATATTCAATCNTATGCGTTACTTTTTCTTTGGACTTTTGGCTCCTTTTTTCTGTCTTGCTCAACTGACCTTGACAACTGTAAAACTTCCCTCTGAACTTGAAGAAACCTCCGGCTTAGAATATTTAGGAGAACACCTTATAACCCACAATGACTCAGGTGATAAACCCAGACTTTACGTGTTTACACCCCAAGGAGAATTGATTAANAGCATTCGGTTTTACAACTTAAAAAATAAAGATTGGGAAGATATAGCTNCAGACGAAGAANATTTTTATATAGCAGATACTGGCAATAATTATGCAACNAGGGAAAACCTTAGNATTTATNTTTTAGGGAAAGACTTAATCCCTCAAGGANCCATCAAGATTGACTATGAAGCTCAACAAACATTTTCTAAAGAATCTAGAAATGAATATGATGCTGAAGCACTAGCAGTTGTTGGAGAGGATTTAGTGCTTTTTTCAAAAAACAGAAAGACCCTTCAGTCTCAGATATATNTTTTTCCAAAGACTGAAGGAAGTTACAGTTTGACTCCAAAACAAACTATTGATNCTAAAGCACTTATTACTGCAGCTGATTACAATGAAAAAGAAGATTTAGTCGTACTNACAGGTTACGACTTCGNNGGGAAACANTATTTCTATACTTTGGAGCATTTTAAAAAGAATGGAATGAAAAATATTGATCTAACTCGATATACAATCCCAGTAAAACCAGCACAAATTGAAGCTGTTAAAATCATTAATAAAAACGAGTTTTGGATCACTTCAGAAAGTGAATCTAAGGGAAAANCTCGTTTATTTCACCTTAAACTAGAGCTTTAGCCAGCTAATTCAAAAAGTAATTTTATGAAATCATCGCTATCATTTTTGTTAGTATTCTTNNTCTTGAGTCNAANGNCCTACNGTCANAAAAGNAAAAAAGCATCAAAAAATTCAGTTGCAACTCTTGCAAATTTTAACAATTTAAACTGGAGGAATATTGGCCCTTTTCGAGGGGGNCGTNGTGTGGCTTCTGCGGGTGTTGTCAAATCTCCNGCTACTTTNTACATGGGAACTACNGGAGGTGGTGTTTGGAAAACAGAAGACAATGGGTTGCATTGGAAAAATATATCNGATGGNTTTTTTAAAACGGGTACAGTAGGAGCCATAGCTGTTTCAGAGAGTGACCCGAATGTAGTTGTTGTTGGTATGGGTGAACATGCAGNGAGAGGAGTTATGTCTTCTATGGGAGATGGCGTCTATAAGTCNGATGATGCTGGGGCAACATGGAAACACATCGGTTTGGATTTGTCAAGNCATATTTCTAATGTAGAAATNCATCCTTCCAACCCAGACNTATTTTACGTGGCTGTTCAAGGTGCTCAGTNCGGGCCTAGTAAAGAGCGAGGAATATATCGGACCAAGGATGGAGGAGCTACATGGGAAAAAGNACTCTATGTGTCGCAGACTGCAGGTGCAGCTTCTTTGAGTATGGATAAAAATAATCCTCGAATTTTATACGCTGCACTATGGGATCATCAACGATCCCCTTGGCAAATGAGATCGGGNGGTGCAAAATCTGGCTTGTATAAATCAACTGATGGTGGAGATCATTGGNTTCGATTGGAAAAAGGATTACCAGAGGCATTTGGTAAGGCAGGAATTTCAGTTTCAAGAGTAAATTCAAGTTTAGTATTTGCTAATATAGAAGCAGAAGATTCAGCCGCAGGAGTGTATCGATCTGAGGACGGAGGAAATTCATGGAAACANGTCAATAAGGATAGAATTGCGGTTGCTCGATCTTGGTATTATATGGAGATTTTTGCCGACCCCCAAGATGAAAATGTNGTCTATGTNCTTAATGCTCCTGCTTTAAAATCTNTTGATAGAGGAAAAACATTTTCAACNATANCCACACCTCATGGTGATAACCATCACTTNTGGATTCATCCGGATAATAATCAGATCATGATCAACTCTAATGACGGAGGTGCGAATGTTTCAANGAACGGAGGCAAGAGTTGGAGTACTCAGCAAAACCAACCTACAGCTCAATTNTACCGTGTGATTGCAGACGAACAACTCCCTTATCACNTTTANGGGGGGCAGCAGGACAATTCTGCNATAGGNATTAAGAGTAGAGANCAGGATCGCGGTATTGATTGGAANGACTGGTATTCTGTCTCGGGCTGTGAAAGTGCTTTTTTGGCTTTTAANCCGAAAAGTCCTAAGGTAGTTTATGGCGGCTGTTACCAAGGAATTATTGAGCGTTGGGATCGAGCTACCCAAACCGCTAAGGAAATTAAAGAATATCCTGAATTGGCATTGGGGAATGCTCCGGATTCTTTTAAATATCGATTTAATTGGAATGCTCCAATCATCAGCGCTCCTTCAGATCCAAACACCATTTATCATGCTGGCAATGTTGTATTTAAAACCCAAAATGGAGGAATTGATTGGGAGGTTATCAGTCCTGATTTGACCAGAAATGACAAAAATCAACAGTTGGCAGGAGGGATACCCTATACTAATGAAGCCGCCGGAGGAGAAAATTACAATACTTTGTCAAGCCTAGTTGCNTCTCCACATGATGCTGGNGTACTTTGGGCAGGAAGTGATGATGGACTGATTCACCTTACTCGAGATGGTGGTAAAACATGGAAAAATACTACNCCCAAAGGACTAAAAGAGGGGATAATTAATTCGATTGAGGTATCTCCTCACAATCCTGAGACGGCNTATGTAGNTGTCATGCGNTATAAGTTTATGGATCTAACACCTTATGTGTATAAAACTAACGATTACGGTGAAAGTTGGNAACTTATTACTGAAGGTATAGAAGGGCAACACAATTTTGTACGTGTTGTTCGTGCTGATCCAAAAGTTCAAGGGTTATTGTACGCAGGAACAGAAACAGGCTTTTATATTTCATTCAATGATGGAAACTNTTGGGAAGCCTTCCAAAGCAATTTACCTGTAGTTCCAATTAATGACCTTTTCATTCAGGATAACGATTTAATTGCAGCTACAGCGGGGCGTTCCTTTTGGATACTAGATGACCTTAGCCCACTTCAGCAGCATCAAAAAACCGAACAAATTCATCTGGTAGCACCTAAAGTATCCTACCGTATTTTCTCAGCAAAAACTCCAAAAAACAGTAGTCAGGGAACAAACCCAAAGAGTGGAGTTTATTTGGATTATTACTTACCAGAGGTTTACGATTCNTTAGAGGTTCAATTGGATATTTTGCAAAATGACAAAGTGATTCGTTCGTATACNTCCAGNAAGAATAGTGATTTTAAATCATGGCCCGGAGGCCCAAGTNCAGCATTAGTNCTTCCTTNTAAAATAGGGTTTAACAGAACACATTGGGATTTTAGAAGAGCGCANTTNCCNAGTGTTGACAAGGTTTTTGTTTATGGAAGTTACAATGGGAGTAGAGTTGCACCAGGAGGCTATNCAGCTAGACTCACTTATGGCAGTCAAATCAAAGAGGTAGGTATCCAAATTTTACCTAACCCAAATTTGGATTACTCTGNTGNAGACTTTAAAGACCAGCAAGAACTGTTGATCAAAATTGAANCTGCAATTAAGAGTATACACCAATCTGTAACCCAAATGCGCAATGCTCAAGATCAATTAAAGTATTACTCTANTATTNTAAANGAAAAAGATTCATTTACANAACTTTATGATCAAGCTGAAAGTATAGCGGAGCAACTTAAAAATTGGGAAAAGGAATTGATTCAACCGAATCAGAAAACCTTCCAAGACGTNATTAATTTCAACAATAAACTCAACGCTGAACTCATGTATTTAAAAGGATACGTTGACACAGAAGAACCCAAAGTGACNCAAGGAGCNAGGGACCGTTATCGGGACCTCAATAAGACTTGGCAAAAACATAAAGACGAGTTGAAAAAAATCATTGAGGAAGACTTTAAATCTTTTGAAAAAAACTACAGAGCAGCTAAAGT
The DNA here is from genome assembly GCA_002167945.1 of Flavobacteriaceae bacterium TMED48. Taxonomy (GTDB): domain Bacteria; phylum Bacteroidota; class Bacteroidia; order Flavobacteriales; family Flavobacteriaceae; genus MS024-2A. The sequence continues at coordinate 16,870 of NHDB01000009.1, forward strand.
TCCTATTCTCAATGTAGCTATTGACTCCTTATAAATTTACAATCCTATAAGGTATTGAAACTTTAAAAAGAATTGGGTCTGGTCAACTCTAAAGGGGGAGTAGAATTCATCGTTAAATTCTTCNAGNGAATTTTGATTTCCCCCAACATAAAAAACTGTTGAAGGGTTTGGATTCCACTGAACAAGAGGTTGAATAAAAAATCTATCTGCAAAGGAATTGTATTCTGAAATGATTCGAATGCTAAAAAAATTATTAAACTGGTAGCGTGCGGAAAAGCGTGAGATGGCTCCCTCAAAATATTTTTCTTGCTTATCTAATTTTTTTAAAGTTGCGTATCGGATCGATGGGGAAAGGTTAAATTTATCCCCTAACTGAAAGCTTGGCATGATAAANAGGGTAAANTCCCTCCCTACGTCTGGTTTTTCTTCGTTATAGGCTAAATCTTTNCCAAAGGTTGATCGAATCATGAGAGAAAACGATTCACTTGGATTATTTCGAATGCTCAATTCACTTTTACCAACATTTCGGTAATCCCTGCCCAAATAATTTTTAAAAATATCCCAGTCGTAAGTGTATTGAATTTCGGTATTTAAATAGGTTCTGATACTGAATATTNCGTCAATACTGATGGCTTTTAAATAGTTTTGAAATGTATAGTTTAAATCTGCTTTAGTCCCAACACTAAAAAATTGCAACCCTTTTTTATTAATAAAGTTCTGATATTCGTGAAAGATNGTTCCCCACCGGCGGTTATTTTTTACAACAAANCCAACATTGGCNTGATACTCTGGGCTGATGTCTCGATAATAAAAATAGGATTTCCAATGTTCNGTATTTCGATACAATTGAACATAAACTGCACTTCCTCCNTATTTTTCGCTGTCTAAAGCTACGGATCTACCTTCTATCTCGTCTTGAGTATCGATCCAGTTCGCTTCGGGCTCTTGATTAAAATTGGCAAGTAGTTCATAGGTCAACCGCCAGTTTTTAGAAATGAGGAACCANCCGTCTGTACCAAATAAATTTCCATACCCTCCATCTTTATAGTAACGATTTGTACTTACCAATCCCAAGCGGGTATTTTTATTGACAAGTCTTTGGTAACGAAATANGTTTACAAAAGATTGGCCGCCCTGACCCAAATAGGAGCGATCTTCTCCTGCNATTTGATAGGGCGAATTNTGATCGATTGCAGTTAAAAAATAGATTCTTGANTTTTTGGCTTGGCTCAAAAGTTTGGTTGAAAGTAAGGGGTTGTTTATGGATCGGGAGTAAAACGCACCATCTGTAAAATTGACGATATCTGTTCCCCTATTAAAAAAAGGTCTGCGTTCTGGATATTCTAAAGCAAATGAGGAATTGACATCAATTTGGGTTACATCTGCTTCAACCTGCGAGAAATCCGGATTTAAGGTAATTTCGAGCCCACTGTTTTTACTGAGGTCTAAATTGAGCCCTAGACCTGCATTNGGCTTAAATTTATNATAATCTAGTGAAGCATTTTTGCTCGGCTTGTTTCCACTTAAATTTCCCGCTACATAAGGTAACAGCTCTATTCTTTTTTCAATAGTGATGTCATTGAGAATAAGCACTTCAGTTGTTTGACAAACTTCACACGGATTATCTCGATCAAAAGTTTGACTCTGTACCTCAACCTCAACATTTTTTTCATTAAAATACTTTCTTCCCAGCTTGAAATGCCATTTTTGATTTGTACCATTAGGAAAGGGAAGAGACGAGAAAGGGATTTTATATTCCACTTGGAATCCGTTTGAGACTATAGATCCTGCAGTTTCAAAATCCATATTAAAGCTTCCGTCGTAACGTTGCTCATCAGATACTGCATTGATTGCTCGAACATCAAATTGACTTCCAAAAGGGTTGGCTACCAAGATGTAATTGTTACGTCCATCAGCAAAAGTATCAAAGCTAATTGAAACGATATCATCCTGACGATACATATTGAAGTCGTCTCTTGAACGAACGTTAGCTCTTATATTTTCCGGCTTATCGAATGCGTGAATCGCAATGTATAAATGGGTATCAGTATAGGTGATGTAGCCCACGGTTCTTTTTTTTGCAGGACTATTATTTCCTGGATTTATTTCATAGTTCAGCTCAATTGGAGTAGCATTTTCCCACTCACCTTGAGAGAGTATACCGTCAAGAACGATTTTAGTTGCAGAGGATTTTTGAGGCTGGTATTGGTTTTGACCGAAGGTAAATTGTGATATTTGAATTAGTAAAATAAATTTAACCAACGATTCAAATCTAGTCATAAAAACCTTAATTTAACCACAAAGATACACAAGCTAAATAGAATTAAATAAATAGTAATCTTTATCAATGTTTTTAATTCAAAACTTTTTGTATTCTCGCAGCTTAAAAAATCGGACTATATAAATGGAGAAAGCATTAATTGGAAGTCAGGAGTGGTGCTCGTTTGAAAATCTAAACATTCCTTCGATCAAAGCTCGAATTGATTCGGGAGCAAAGACTTCGTCAATACAATCCACCAACATTAAAAAATTCAAGAAAGGCAAAGAGTCTTGGGTGTCTTTTGATGTTAATCCCATACAAGATAACTTAAGTATCGTAGTTCATTGTGAATCAAAAATAGTTGATGTCAGAATTGTAAAAAGTTCTTCAGGAATTACAGATAAACGTTTTGTAATCCTAGAGACAGTTCAAATTGGCAACAATTCATTTGAAATTGAACTTACTCTTGCCAATAGAGATGGAATGGATTTTAGAATGCTCCTCGGAAGAGAAGCCATGAAAGACAGATTTATTGTCGATCCTTCAAAACACCATTTGACAAGCCAAATTACAGATGAAGAATTAGAAAAAAAATACAGCCATCTACTACATGAAAAGTCAGGATTGAGTATTGGTCTATTAGCTACTGACAAATCTTTGTACAGTAACAAACGCCTTATGGAAGCTGGGAAAGCACGGGGGCATGAGATGTATTTTTACAATATTCAACAGTGTTATATGCGATTGGATACTGTGACCCCAGAGGTACGATATAGAGGGGGGAGTATCATACAAGATTTGGATGCGATTATTCCTCGAATCCGACCAAGTATGACTTTTTACGGCTGCGCCTTATTAAGGCAATTCTATTCTATTGGAACCTACTGCTTAAATTCAGACACTGCAATTTCACAGTCAAGAGACAAACTATTTTCAAGTCAACTTTTTTCTGCAAACGATATTCAGATTCCAATCACTGGATTTGCCAAATCACCCTTGGATACAAAGGACCTTATCAATATGGTAGGAGGAGCCCCTTTGGTAATTAAACTATTGCAAAGTGCTCAGGGAAAAGGGGTAGTTTCTGCGGAAACTGACAAGGCCGCTGAAAGTGTAATAAATGCGTTTAAAAGCTTGCAAGCCAATATTTTAGTTCAAGAATTTATTAAAGAAGCAGCAGGAAAAGATCTACGCTGTTTTGTGGTCAGTGGTAAAGTAGTGGCTTCTATTGAGCGGTCGGCACCCAAGGGAGAATTTCGTTCAAATATACATATGGGAGGGACGGCAAAAAAAGTAAAAATTACTCAGGAAGAAAGACGATTGGCTATTAAGGCAGCTAAAATATTAAATTTGGCTATTGCTGGTGTTGATATTATTCGTTCGAATAAAGGACCCTTATTGCTTGAGGTAAACTCCTCTCCAGGTTTGGAAGGAATTGAGACTGCCACAGGTAAAGATATTGCCAATGAGATGATCATTGCAATTGAAAAAAAATTAAAATTTAAAAGACTGTAAGCCGTTGTAATTTATCATTAGACTTAGATTTGTGGTACAAAGAAAAACCGCACTTCGTATTCGAAAAACACACCGTTATTTAGGTCTTATCATTGGTATTCAATTTTTGGCATGGACCGTTTCAGGTCTCTATTTTAGTTGGACTGATCTGGATGAAATTCACGGTGATCAGTTTATGAATACCGAGCTAAAGCCTAAAAGTTATTCCAATTTAATCCCTCTTGATAGTATCACAAAGCGTATTGAAAAAATTGAATTAGTTTCAGTTGGAGAACATCCTTATTATTGGATTAATGATTCACACTTATACAATGCTAAGACGGGGATTTTAAAAGAACAAATATCAGAATCGGAAGCACTCAAAGTTGCTCAAGAAAATCTAATATCGGGTTTAGAAGTGGAAAAAATTGAATTACTTCAGGAAACTGGACCTCATCATGAATTCAGAGGTCGACCGCTACCTGCCTATGCGGTTCACTTCAAACATCCAGACTTATTGGTTGCTTATGTGGATGCTTCTAGCGGAATCTTCCAACGTGTTAGACACCAAAGCTGGCGCTGGTTTGATTTTTTGTGGATGAGCCATACCATGGATTATCAGGGGCGAGATGATTTCAATAACACACTCCTTAGAATCTTTTCATTATTCGGTGTTTACTGTGATGAGTGGATTTCTTCTATGGGGAACCAGTTCACCAAGCCTTCGGAAACTAATAAAAAGGCGAATGTGTTTTGGACCGAGTGTCAATTTCAGATCAGTTTACAACATTCTGTTTTAATTTGAGCTACTTCATAGAAGATTGATTATTTTTAGATTCTAATCTTTAGCTGATGGAATACCTCTTACTTGCTTTATCTTTTATTACACTTTTTGCAATAGTGTACTTGCTTTTTCAAAAAGGAAACACGGATATCAGTTCCTTGGAAAACATATTTAATAAAAGAGTTCAAGATGAGTTCCAACTCAATCGGGAAGAATTATCAAAAAATTTAAAGGAAAACAGAAACGAGCTGATCCAGAGTATTGAACGCTTGAATGAGACCTTGACCAAAAAAGCTAAAGACGATAGGGAAGAACTCCGTACGACCCTTAAAGACTTTGAAGCAACCTTTGCCAAAAATGTAGAGACCTTCAATACTTTACAAAAAGAAAAGTTTGATCAAATGCGAGTCAAGCAGGAGGAAATGATTAAAACTACTGAACTTCGTTTGGAACGAATGAGGGAAACAGTAGACGAAAAATTGCATAAAACGCTCGAGGAACGTCTTGGAAAGTCTTTTGAAATGGTAACCAAACAATTGCTTGTAGTTCAAAAAGGCCTTGGCGAGATGCAAACAATTGCCTCTGGAGTAGGTGACCTAAAAAAGGTACTAACCAATGTAAAAACTAGGGGGGTACTTGGAGAGATTCAACTGGGAAATATTCTTGAAGAGATCATGGCACCGGATCAGTACGAATCCAATGTAAAAACTAAATCGGGATCAGATGCCCTAGTAGAATATGCGGTCAAATTACCGGGTAGAAATCCACAGGACAAATCGGTTTACCTTCCTATAGATGCAAAATTTCCACAAGAAGACTATGTCCGCTTACAATCAGCATACGAAGCGGGAGATAGTATTGCGGTTGAGGTTTCTTTGAAGGCTTTATTACAGGCAGTCAAAAAATTTGCAAAGGACATTTCCACCAAATATATTGATCCTCCGAATACTACTGATTTTGGAATTATGTTTTTACCTGTAGAGGGGCTATTTGCAGAGGTGGTCAGACAACCAGATATGATCGCTTTCCTCCAGCGCGAATACAAAATAGTGGTCACTGGACCAACAACTTTAGCAGCCATGCTCAACAGCCTTCAAATGGGCTTTAAGACTTTAGCTATTCAAAAAAGAAGCAGTGAAGTTTGGAAAGTATTGGCCGCTGTCAAAAAAGAGTTTAGCACTTTCGGAGGGGTATTGGAAAAAGCCCAGAAAAAAATTAATGAGGCCAATAATGAGATTGAAAACTTAGTGGGTACACGGACTCGTATGATGCAATCAAAGCTGAAAAATGTAGAACAATTGGAAGTGAGTAACGATCAACAAGAANAAGAATCCAATTTACTCGATCTCAAACCCAAGGAGCAAGAGGAATAATCCCTAGAGGTAATTTTGCAATGTTTTTNGGAGGCTATTTGCATCCATCACCCCAGACTGTTTCCACAAGACCGAACCGGCTTTCACTAGCATTAAAGTTGGAACTCCGCGAACTTGATATTTAGAAGCGATTTGTTGGTTNTTATCCACGTCGATTTTGATNATGCGCAGCGTTTCTCCCATTTTTTCTTTGAGTTCCTTTAAAATNGGCGACATCATTTNACAAGGGCCGCACCATTCAGCATAAAAATCGATTAAGACCGGTTTGGGATCATTGAGAATTTGTTNAAAAGAACTCATGGTAAAATCTTCTTTTTATGACCAATTTGAGTAGCCTCCCCTCAGATCGTAGATTTGAGTAAATCCCATTTTGACGAGCAATTTTGAGGCNTTTTTACTCCTGTTGCCAGATTGACAAAACAAATATACAGGAGTTTCCTTATTTAATTTTGCCGCCACAGTCTGAAATCCGGCAGGGTCGAAAATATTTGAGTTTTTTGCTCCTTTGATAGTACCCATTTTATATTCATTGGGAGTTCTAACATCGAGAAGTTGAACGGATTTGTTTTCAGTTGCTTTTTTAAATTCAGAAGGGGAGAGAATCTCAATTTTTTTATTTGTTTCAGCAGCCCGAAAAAAGTTAGTTAAAAACATATTTTGATTTATTTTTAATGCAAATTTAGAAGAGTCAGAAAAACTAAAAAGTAACTTTGGCTACACAAGTGGATTCTTACACGTTTAATTTAAATGCTCGAAGCGCACAAACTAAATCTTCAATTTTTTTCAAGCTCCATTTTTTTATTTTAAAGCCAGAAATTCCAACCTTCTTTTTTTGAATTTGGCTATTCCAAAAAAATTGGTCGGCTATGTGTGGGATAATAGCCTGAGGCTTTTTGTAAATCAATGCAGTATGAGTTGTACCTGACCCTCCGTGATGAATCACACACCCGAGATAGGGAAAAAGAAAGTGAAACGGAACATCTTTTATTTTAAACGCCCATACTGGTAGCTTTTTTGGACATTCTATTCCTCCCCAAGACTCATTTATTATAACAGGGATTTGATGTTTTTCACATACCTTCAGTACATCTAAAGCAATTTGTTTCGGCTGAGAATTTACCATACTCCCAAAACCGATATAAAGAGGATTGGGATGGTCTTTTAGAAATTGTTTTAATTCAGCACTTGGGGTGTAGGAATTTTTTTTTCGTTCTCGAAACTTGGTGATCTGTGCACGATCAGGCCAGTAAGTGGGTCTTGAAAATAGTTTTTCAGAAATGGAATATTCTACTTTTAAGTTTGTTCTGTAGAAGGTTTTTAATTCTTTAAAAGAAATTTTAATCTGATTCTTTTTTAAAAAAGATTTTCCATACCCCAAAATTGACTGGCGAATTAAAGCGTATTCAGCCAATTTATACGTCATCAGATTCCAGGCCTTAAAACGCGCCTTTCCAAATCCTATATGAGGGATCTCTATTATCGGATCAAGCAAGGCTGGCATAAGGCTTAAGAGTTTTACATTACCTTTAAACCGAAGTGCCCAAATCACAGGATAAATACATTTGATATGGAAAATTATTTGGTCTGGTTTAAATATTTTTACCGCTCGTTCTTGATCCTCAATCATTTGTTGTTGAACNGATTTGACCTGATTCATCAATTTGAAAATGGTGAGTAAACGCGAAAANCCACTACCCNCTTGACCAAGAATTTTTTTTATTTCAGGNCCCTCTATNAGTTCGATAAAACCCTTGTGCTCANCATAAAAATGNGGGGTTAATTNAAGTACTGTAGATTCAAANTGAGCNGGCATACAGCAGGCTATTTCGTGNCCTTGTTCAAGTAATTCTTCTCCGAGAGCAAGAAAGGGTTCCATATCACCTCGCGATCCCAAACTCATCAAAAGAACTTTTGCCATGGTCTCTTATCCAATTAAGATTAAAAGTTACGAAATCAATCAATTATGGATTAGTGTAGATGGATGTTTTTCATTAAATTTTGATTTTAATATAAACTAATGAAACCTCTATTAATAAATAGTACCAATCAATATCAACGAATACCAAACCTCTATTTCGGCGTATTTTTTGCTTTAATATTATTTGGTTCGTGTACGGATTCTGAAGAGTCAGTTGATACAACTGAAGTTCAAATAGTTGAAGTGCCAGTAACGGATAAATTACCTCAAGTTTACGTCAATACTAACGGACAAGAAATTCCTGATGAACCAAAAATTTTCGCTGAAATATCTATTGAAAATAAAGGAACGTTGACGCACGAAGGATTTATTGGAATTGAAATTAGAGGGCAATCCTCTCAAATGTTTCCAAAAAAGCAATACGGGTTTGAAACACGTGATTCAGAAAATGAAGATATAGATGTTTCCTTATTGGGACTTCCAGAGGAGGAAGATTGGATTTTACACGCACCCTACAGTGATAAAAGTCTGATTCGCAATGTATTGATCTATGATATTTCACGTGATATTGGAAGGTATTCTTCAAGATTGGTATTTGTTGAGCTTTTTTTAAACAACATTTATGACGGTCTTTATATTCTAATGGAAAAACTTAAAAGAGACAAAAATCGAATAGATATTAATAAACTTAAATCAAGTGAAAATGAAGGAGAGGATTTGACTGGCGGATATATTATAAAGATTGATAAAGAAGATTCATATGACCAACTGAATTCTTTTACTTCATCCATCCCCCCACCGAATTCTACTAGTAATCAGCAAATTCGTTTTGTTTTTGACACTCCAGATGAGGTGGATATAACAGACGAACAAAGAAATTATATAAAATCCTACATATACACGTTTGAGGCTGCATTAAATTCAGACGATTTTACAGACACTGAAAATGGATATTCAAAATATATTGATGTAGCTAGTTTTGTGGATTTTTTCATATTGAATGAATTGTCAAATAATGTGGATGGATATCGTTTGAGTACTTGGTTGGTAAAGGATAAGAATGAATTACTTTCAATAGGTCCAATCTGGGATTTTAATTTAGCCTTTGGAAATGCAAATTATTGTGATGGAGGTAGGTATGATGTATGGGCTTATAAATTTAACGAAAGATGTCCTAATGATTTTTGGCAAGTTCCCTTTTGGTGGGATCGATTTATGGAGGATCCCAATTTTAAGAGTTTATTACAACAAAGGTGGAATGCCTTGAGAAACAATGAATTGAGTGAAAATAGTATTCTGTCTAAGATTGATACATATGTCAGTCTTTTTGAATCCTCTGGTAGTGGAAAGGCTAATTTTAGGAGATGGCAAGTTTTAGGGGAGTATGTATGGCCAAACGAGTTTATCGGCGGTTCCTATCCTGAAGAAATAAATTATTTAAAAGACTGGATTTCCAACAGACTTGTTTGGATGGATAGTGAAATTAATACGTTTTAGGCTATTGTANAAAAAACCCGCAAGAACTAGATTTTAGTTATTACGGGTTTTGGCAGTGGTACCTCCAGGAATCGAACCAGGGACACAAGGATTTTCAGTCCTTTGCTCTACCAACTGAGCTAAGGTACCCCGCTTTTAAGCAAGTGCAAATATAGTAGGCTTTTGTTTCCCCTCAAAAAGAATTCAACTATTTTCTTTGTAATTTTACATCTTCAACAATTAGTGAAGATGCAGCTCGTCATTGATATCGGTAATNCTNTAATCAAATNTTANGTATTTGACAAGGANCAACTTNTAGATTCCGACGCCNAACCTACNGCCAATTGGAATTCTTCCCTAAATGGAATGATNAAGCGGNATCCTCAGATAGANACTGCAATAGTTGCTGATGTCAACAGATCATTTTCTTCAGAATTAGAAGTCTTTTTGNGAAAGATTAAAACACTCCATTGCTCCATGGCTTTGAAATTACCATTTAAATCGCTTTACGACTCCAATACCCCACTTGGAGCAGATCGTATAGCTTTATTGGCAGCTTGCTGCTTACTCTACCCAAAGTCAAATGTATTGGCAATTGACTTGGGCAGTTGTATAACCTATGATTTGATCAGTGCAGATGGTATTCATCACGGAGGATCNATTAGCCCTGGATTTGGTATGCGATACAAGGCNATGAACTCCTATTCTGGGACCCTCCCTGCGTTAGATTTTCATCAAGTTGAGACTCCTACGGGGAAATCTACTGAAGCGGCCATGCATNCNGGTGTTTATTNTGGAATAAAGCACGAAGTTGAGGGAATGATAAAATGGTATNAGGGAGAAATNGAAAATTTAACGGTTATTTTAACAGGTGGCGATGCAGAAAGGTTGCCAAAACCATTTAAAAATGGCATATTTGCCCATTCGAATTTTTTAGCTAAAGGTTTGAACCACATCTTAGCATTGAATACAAGTTCATGACACGAATCATTACAAGTCTTTTTATCTTTTTCTTCGTCCTTCAGGCTATGGCACAAAGTGGTTCTGCATCTCCTTACTCTTCCGCAGGTCTTGGCGAACGAAATTTTAATGGAACTCAAGCCACAAGACATATGGGGGGGCTAGATGTATTTACAGACTCTATTCACGCCAACCTCAACAATCCAGCCAGTTATGGATTTTTAAAAGTGACCACTTATTCAGTTGGGATCCATTACAGAAACACCAATCTTGCTTCACTTTCCGAAAACCGAGATGCAGACGATGCCTCTCTAGATTACTTAGCAGTGAGTATTCCGGCAGGAAAATTTGGTTTTGGTTTTGGAATCATACCCTATTCTTCTGTTGGCTATAAGATTGAGGCACTCAGCTCAAATACNGANGGAGGATTGAATTTATTTAATCGTTATGAGGGTCAGGGAGGAATCAATCAAACCTATTTCTCTGTAGGNGTACCCCTAGCTTCATTTTTATCAATCGGAGCAAGTGCGCAATATAACTTTGGAAATTTATTTTACAGAACNGGTCAATATATAGAAGGAATTGAAAACGGCACTTTTTTAACGAATCAATCCAGTGTTTCCGGATTCAATTATCAATTTTCAGCTCAGGCGAATATTCCAATACAAAAAAAATACTTGCTTCAAGGGATGTTTTCATTTCAGCCAGAGGCCTCGTTGAAATCAGTGAATGATCGAATTTTTTATACTCAATCCATTTTCAATGAGACGATTGTAGATTTTCAAGAAATTAATTTAGCTTCACAAGGGCTTGATGAAACCGCGCTTGAAGCCTCTGCAACAACTAAACTTGGTATGGGTTTCGGTGAAAACAAAAAATGGTTTTTAGGAATTCAAAGAAATATCACAAAATCTGCTAACTTTAAAAACGATTTTTTTGAACGTACTAATATTGACTACAAAGATGCTAAACAATGGTCTGTTGGTGGATTTTTTATCCCCGACTATACCTCGTTTACAAGTTTTTGGAGCAGGGTTGTTTACCGCTTCGGATTCCGATCTGAACAAATGAGTCTTATTGTAAATAACGTTCCTTTAACAGAAACTGGCATATCTTTTGGTGTAGGTTTACCATTAGGAAGCCTATCCAACGCAAATGTTGGTTTTGAAATAAGTCGCCGAGGCGAGAAAAAATCAGGTTTAATCCAAGAAACATTAATCGCAATGCGAATTGGATTGTCTTTAAATGATATTTGGTTTATTAAGAGAAAGTATAATTAAAATTTGAAATGATGAGAAAACTTTGTACTCTAGTTCTAATTCTTATGGGACTTTACCAAGCCCCAGCACTTGCTCAAGACACTAATGTCTGTATGCAAGATCTATCAATATTTGCAGAGTCTGCAAAAGTAAAAAACTACAAAGCCGCTTTTGAGCCTTGGATGCGCGTAAGAAAGAATTGCCCAACAATTAATGCTGCAATCTATTCTTACGGGGAACGAATCTTAAAGGATTATATCAAAAATGGTACTCCTGAAGAACAGGAAGCATCCAAAAAAGACCTNATACAACTATATGATGAGTGGGTTCAAAATTTTCCTAAAAAACGGAATAAATCTGTGGTTGGAGATATTATCAGTAAGAAAGCCCAGGCTTTATTAGATTACAAACAAGCTGACTTAAAAGTTATTTACAACACCTTTGATCAAGCATACAAACAGGATGCTGCCAGCTTTACCAATCCTAAGTTTTTATACAATTACTTCAAAACCCTTTACGATCGTTACAAAGCGGGAGATACTGAGGTTTCTATGGAACTATTGTTTAATAAATACGAGGAAGTTTCTGAAAAATTTGAGCTGGAAAGCACTAAGTTGGCTAAAAAACTAGATGTCATCCTTAAAAAAGAGGAGTCTGGAACAGCACTGACAAGTAGAGAGTCCCGCAGCAAGCGGATNTATAATGTAAACTCAAATGCAATTGGAACATTTTTATCCAATTTAGATGCGATTATTGCCAAAGAAGCTACTTGTGAGAATTTGATTCCACTTTATCAAAGAAACTTTGAAGCAAACAAAACAGATGCTTTGTGGATCAAGCGTGCAGCGAGTAGAATGGACAGTAAAGAATGTTCAGATGATCCGCTTTTTGTTACACTGGTGGAGGCGCTTCACGCCCTTGAACCTTCAGCGGATTCAGCNTATTATTTAGGACTTTTAAACGATAAAAGTGGTAATGCTGATGAGGCTTTAAAATACTATGAAGAATCCATAGCTTTAGAGACGGACAATTACAAGAAGGCTAAAATACTTCTAAAAATCGCCAATAAATTCAAGGCTGCTGGGAGAAAGTCCTCAGCCAGAAGTTATGCCAACAAAGCACTTGGTTTTCAGCCCTCCTTGGGGCGTGCTTATTTGCTCATAGCTAATATGTATGCTGATAGTGCAAATCAATGTGGAGATTCTCAATTTAACAAACGTGCAGTTTACTGGCTTGCAGCAGATATGGCCAAAAAAGCCGGTCAGGTGGATGCTTCACTAAAAAGAGTTGCAAGTAGAACAGTAGAGAGTTATACTGGAAGAGCCCCGAGTAAAACAGATATTTTTACTGAAGGAAACGCTGGGACGGTAATCAAATTTGATTGTTGGATCAATAGAAGCGTGACTGTTCCTAGTTTGTAAATGGAAATAGATTTCACAAAAAAGATAAAAGGGCTTTTGGTTGTAACCATGGCCCTTTTTATTTCTTGTGGCGACAGCTCTCANGCNTTAATGGAAATCAANNCAGATTTACAGGAGCCCNTAGGAACGGCTTCTAATATNAGAATGGTATATACCGATTCCATAAAAATTCAAGCCATTTTAACTGCNCCTAAACACGTAGATTATACCAATCTCAGCTTTCGCTATGCNGAATTTCCAGAGGGNTTAAAAGTGATTTTNTNNGANGATTTAGAACGAGAGAATGAAGTCGTAGCTGATTACGGTATTTTATACAATGACACTAAATTAATCGACCTGAAGGGGAATGTGCGATTGCAATCACACGATGGTTCTATTCTTACAACAAGCCAGCTATTTTGGGATGCAGAATCCGAGTGGCTTTTTACCGAACAGCCTTTTAAGTTTGAAGATAATGACTATAATTTTGACGCTTTAAGATTGGATACCAATAAGGAATTTACTAAATTTCAAACAGGAAGTCTGATTGGAACAGTAACAGTTTCGGAAGAAAAAGATTCCCTTAACCAAGAATGAAAAACCTTAGAATTTCAGAAATTTTATATTGGGTAATCGCTGTGATTTCAGCTTACGAGGCTTTTGCACGTTGGGATATTAATCGTGATCGCGCGCTATTGTTTACTGGATTTTGTGTGCTATCAATTTTTATGGCTCTTTTTAGAAGACATTATCGAAAAAAATTCGATAAGCGCTCAAATTCTTCAGAATGAACCCCACCGATCTGGTCATCCTTATTTGTCTTCTTTTATCCGCCTTTTTTTCGGGTATGGAGATTGCTTTTGTATCATCCAACCGCATTTATCTAGAAATCGAAAAACTTCAGCAAGGGCTGACATCTAACGTTCTTAAAAACATTACTCAAAATCCCTCTCGATTTATTGCGTCCATGCTTTTGGGAAATAATATTGCCTTAGTGGTTTACGGGATATTTATGGGAGATAGAATACTTCAATTATTCTTTCCTAATACACTACTTTCAGGTGAAGCTAGCTTGGCCATAGTTTTTTATCAAACACTTATATCAACCGGAATCATTTTACTTACAGCAGAATTTCTACCAAAAGTTTTTTTTCAACTTTACGCCAATACATTCCTTAAAATCTTTGCTGTACCTGTTGCTTTATTTTATTATATTTTTTATCCCATCACTTTTTTAATTATTGAATTGACGGATGTAATTCTCAAAAGGTTCCTCAATACAGATACGGATCAAGTTCAACTTTCATTTTCAAAAATTGAGCTGGGTAACTATATCGAAGAGCAGCTTGAATCAGCCAAAGACAAGGAAGAGTTAGACTCTGAGATTCAGATTTTTCAAAATGCACTGGATTTTTCTGACGTAAAAACAAGAGAAGCTATGGTTCCTCGAGCTGAGGTAATTGCGGTCGAAGAATCCACATCTTTAGAAGAAATAACCTCTTTATTTATATCGACTGGACTTTCTAAAATACCTGTTTACAGGAAAAATATTGATCAGATATTAGGATATGTACATGCCTTTGAAATGATGAAAAAGCCCAAGGGGATCAAAAATATTTTGATGCCTGTCGCCTACGTACCCGAGACTATGTTGGTCAATGATGTACTCAAACTATTGACACGACAGCACAAAAGTATTGCCGTAGTGATTGACGAGTACGGAGGAACCTCAGGTATAGTCACAGTAGAAGATATAGTAGAAGAACTCTTTGGTGAAATTGAGGATGAATACGATACTCTGGAACATGTGGAGCGGCAGTTGAAAGAAGAGGTTTATGAGTTTTCAGCTCGTTTGGAAGTAGATTATCTCAACCAAAAATACAACTTGAGTTTGCCCGAAAGTGAGTACTATGAAACCCTTGGAGGAATGATTGCCTATACTATTGGGCAAATTCCCGAACAAGGAGAGGAAATAGAATTGAGTCCCTATACCCTAAAAATCAAAAAAGTCTCTGCAACTAAAATTGAACAAATCATACTGTCAAAATCAGAAAATAACTGATAAGGATGTTCTAACTGTTGACCACCTGACATTTAAGTGTTAGAGGCTTTCTTAATTCGCAGGAATAGCTTATTTTCGCAGACTATCAAAAAATAGCAATTATGGCCGTTTTAGGAAAAATTAGACAGCGTTCCATCTTCTTGATTTTAGTAATCGGGATGGCACTTTTCGCATTTGTAATTTCAGGAGTCTTCGATGGGAGCTCCTCCAATACTGGACCTACAGATCCAATCGCTGTTGTAAACGATGAAGAAATTGATGTAATGTTCTTTCGTCAAATGGTTGAGCAAACCGAAAGAACCTATAATTATTCTACTTTACAATCGGTAAATCTTGTGTGGAATCAGGCACTTCGGAATACAATATTTGACCAAGAGTTTAAAAAACTGGGAATTGATGCTGGTAAAGATCAGCTAGAACAAATTATTTCCTCTGATGAAGCTGTCATCAACAATCCAAATTTTCAAAACGAAGCCGGATTTTTTGATTTTGGAATATTTACAGATTATATAGCACAAATGCGTGTTCAAGAACCTGCAGCGTATGAAAACTGGAAAGCTCAAGAGCAGAGTATCATTGGGGTAGCAAAACAACGAATTTATTTAGACCTTATCAAGGCAAGTGGAGGAATGACAGAGGCAGAGGCGAAGGCTTTATACCACTTTGAAAATGACAATATCAATATTGAATATGTCCAAGTTCCTTTTGATATCATCCCCGATAGCCTTGTTACTGTGACAGATGCTGAGGTCAAGCAGTACATCAAAAATAACGAGCATGAGTACGAAAGAACTGCGAGTCGCAATTTGCAATTTGTTTCATTTGATGAAGCTCCAACTGAAGATGACTTAGCTGCCATCAGACTCCGACTAGAGGGTCTAAAAGATGANCGTATTGCTTACAATGATGTGTCTAAACTTACGGATACTATTGAAGGGTTTAGAATGACTAAAGATATCATGGATTTTGTGGATCGTTACTCTGAGATCCCTTTTGATTCTGTTTACCGACCTAGAGGGGAATACAACAATGAATATGCTGACATTCTTTTTGGATTGGATGTTGGTGAAGTTTTTGGTCCCTACAGAGATGGGAGATTTTTTAAAATTTCAAGATTACTTGACCGTAAAGAGAATGNATCACTCAGAGCAAGTCATATCTTAATTGCTTTTGAAGGTGCAACAAGAGCACCGGCAAGGGTAACCAGAACCAAAGAAGAANCACGAAGAGAGGCCAATCGTNTGTTGCGTTTGGCGAGGNGAGGAAATAATAATTTTGAGGAGCTTGCGAGGGAANATTCAGATGGACCGACTAAAAATANAGGCGGTGATTTAGGCTTTTTCCAAGAAGGTCAGATGGCAACTGAGTTTTTTAATTTCGTAGATAAAAATAGAGTAGGAAGAATTGGATTAGTTGAAACTGAATTTGGATTCCATATNATTAAGGTTACAGATAAAGACGATTTAGCGCTTATNGCNGATGTTGCCAACGAAGCCATAGCCTCCGACCAAACTGCAAATGAAGTCTTTAGAAGTGCTACTAAATTTGAAATGGAAAGCAACGATTTGAACGATTTTATGGCTGTAGCTGAAAAAAATAATTANGANGTTCGACCNGTTAANCAAGTGACTGAACTNGAAGAAAATATGCCAGGCTTGTTTAATCAACGTCAAATCGTACGTTGGGCTTTTGAAGACGACACCAANGTTGGTGACATNAAAAGATTTTCATTGACAGGAGGTGGTGGATATGCCGTGGTNCAACTCACAGCAGTCAANAAAAAAGGTCTGGNAACAGTAGANGAAGTNGGCACCCAAGTAANAAGACAAATAGTTAAAGATAAAAAGGCGGCCATTATNAAAAAACAATTCCAGNATATTGATAGCCTGGAAACACTAGCAGAAAATGANGAACTTACTTTAGAGACGGCCTCTGCTATCAATCAAAAGAATCCCACTTTGGTAGGTGCAGGAAATGAGCCCTACGTAGTAGGTGCAGCNTTTGCTATGGAAGAGGGAACAGTTTCAGAATTGATTCAAGGTGAACTCGGTCTTTACANGGTTAAGCTTTTGAAAAAAAATNCAGCAGAAACANTAGAGGACTATCAACAATACAGTAAGGAGTATTTACGAGATGCCAGCTTTGCGTTACTNGAAAATNTTTTTCTNGCCTTGGAATCTTATGCAGATATAGANGACAANAGATCTTTATATTATTAAACACTTTCAATAAATTTACCCTAAAACCNCTTGATTNTCAAGAGGTTTTTTGTTTTGGCACGAATTTTGTTTAACTTTTGAGAAAAAGCTAGAAATGAGATTTTTCCAAAGTAGTTCAAAATCAAAGTCCAATAAAGAATTGACCAATTCTGAATGGATCTGTGAAGCTACAGGAGATGTTTCGGCCTCTTTTTACAAACTTCGATTTCTCTCAAAAAGCACCGTAGAGGGTTGGGTAAAATATATTGACCAAAAGAATGAAGTCAAGGTTTTTTCTGCTTCTTTTGAAAAAGAAAAAAATCTCCTAAAGTTTCATAAAGAAGATGATTTATTTGTAGCGGTTTATACCAAGAATAAAATAGCAGCTGTTATTGACGGTCAGACGATTAACTTCCTGCGTTCTGCTTAACGACTCATTACAAGATCATTTCCCTAAAAGGAATTATTGTTTCATAACCTTTCGCCCTAAAATAATTTGGGCTATGTCGGTCACCAGAGACTAAGACAAAGTCTCCACCCCATGCACCTAAGCTTTTAACAACGCCGTTAAAATCAGAGAAATAAGTATCTTGAACTTTTGCTTGATTTAAGATACTCCCTATTAAAGTTTCATGCGCTCTTAAACAGGAGTCAAAACTGTTTTGATCAACACTGGCAATGATGCGGTCCGTAAGCTGACTTATGGCATCTATATTGGACTGATTGAGCTTATCGATATCAAAGGCTGCTACTGCGTCTTGACTGTTTCTTTTTTTGTTGAGATGGACAAAAAATAAATTGGCTTCAAAAGGATAAGACAATTCAGCAGTTTGTATTATTGGATTGATTTGATTTCTAATGTAGGTGATCGGACCTTCAGCTTGAGCACAGCCGATATCATATCCGCTTCCCCCAAAGCTGTTCTCTAACAATTGATACGGATTGCAATTTGCCCAAAGAGCGATATTGGCAACTAAAGTAGAGGAAGTACCCAGACCCCAACTGCGTTCAAACTCTAAATGACATTTTACATCGCCTCCCTTGCTTAAAAAGCTTGGATTCATTTTTTTAGTTGTAGCAAGAAGTTTTTGAAGCCTCATGCCAATCTCTATATCTGAGGATGAAACGAGTTTCAGAGTATTGACATTGAATTCCGCTTCAAACCAAGTATTCTTTTTTGAATCAAAACTCACCCAGTTTAGTACAGCTCTTTCACTTGGCAAGTAGGTCAAACTTTGTCCCAATTTACAGGGAACTGCTAATGCTTTTGCATTTTTAAGAACTGCGTATTCGCCTGTGATTAGAAGTTTTCCGTTAGAACGAAAGGAGACCATTTATGAATTGTTATTTTGTAAAAACTGAGCCACGGCTTTGACACTTACCGTATGATTTTTAAAATGAGTTATGGCCTTTTCTTTTTGGNTTTGTGTAGCCCCNATNTGATTNAGTATATTCANTAGATGCATNTTCATATGACCTTTTTGAATNCCTGAGGTGACTAAAGANCGCAAGGCAGCAAAATTTTGTGCTANTCCTGCNNCNGCAACNATTTTCATTAANGTTTTTGCATCAGGATTNCCCAAAAGTTCCANACTCCATTGAACCATGGGATGNAATTTTGTTANACCACCNACTGTTCCTANAGCNAGGGGAAGGGTAAGTTCCATATAAAANACTTCNTCTTTAATNTANGNATTGCTCAAGGAGGTATAATGTCCATNTTTTGAAGCATAGGCATGAACTCCAGCTTCTATAGCTCTAAAATCATTTCCAGTTGCTACNANCAAGGCATCAACACCATTCATAATNCCTTTNTTATGAGTCACNGCTCTATNGGGTTCNCNNTTGGCAATTTCAACNGCTTGNACCATTTTTTTTGCAAAGGNCNCNCCAGGCCAATCTTTTGAAGGNGAGAGTTTTGANACTGGANATTTAACTGAAGCACGAACTAAGCATTCAGGGACATAATTGGANAGTATACTCATGACAACCTCAAGTTNAACNCCGTCATNAGCTTTNAACTCATTTTGAGCNAGTTTTTCAAGTTCGGTTGCAATGCATTCNAGACAGGAGTTAATATAATTTGCNCCCATNGCNTCGGCTGTTTTAAAACGTAAATGCAATTGAAAATAATCAGGAATCAAATCACTTTTATCCANCAGTTCCATGGATTGAATTCCNCCACCTCGNNCTTTCATATTTTTAGANAGTGNNGCAGTCGACTCAAGNAGTTGAGTTTTNTTTTTATTAAAAAACNAATGAAGTAGTTGTANATCGCCNCTATATGAGAAATGTATTTGTCCAACTTTAATAGTGTNCAATACNTCGGCNTNAAAACCTCCGCGTGTTTGCCAGAATTTCGCAGCATTTCCCGCNGCGGCTACTACAGAACTTTCCTCAATGACCATGGGNAGGGTGTAGGATTCNCCATTAATNAAAAAATTAGGNGCTACCCCTAATGGCATATAAAAATTGGTNAGGGTNTTTTCTATAAANTCATCNTGCTTNTTTTGCAGATCCGAATCGGAGTTCCAATAATCGGATAATTGAGATTCTGCNGTGGNTGGATTTTTAAAATGAGCTTGGGTAATCCAATCTATCTTTTCAGCTTTTGTTAATTTGGAAAAGCCTTCAATCCTTTTGTCCATTCTTTTTTTTATAAAGATACTGATTTTGAACCCCCATAAAAATGATGAATCCTTGCATTTTTTTATAAATTGCCATTTAATCCAAGCCTAAGACTTTGAAACAATATAAACACCCCCTAATTAACCGATCTATTTTTTCGGGCCTCACACTTCAAAAAAATTGCTTTTGGTCTGCCCTTTTTATCCTAGTAGGATGCTTTGCTCTGAAAGCTCAAAAAACTTTATCTCTAGATAGTCTTTGGAATGGAGCCTATGATGCTAATCGAATGGAGTCCATTCGCTCCATGAAAGACGGCGCCTCCTATACCCTTTTAAAAGACACTGAAAATGAGCAAGCAAACCAGTTAGTTCAGTCTTATTATAAAAAACCTAAGGAAGTATTGGTTTTAGTTGACTCCAGAGATTATGAACAGATTGAAAGATTTACAGACTACAGCTTTTCAAAAAATGAGGAGAAAATACTTTTAGAGTCTGAAGACTTACCCATTTACCGAAGATCTAAAATTGCTGATTATTGGGTTTTTGATAGGTTGACCAAGAAGCTACAAAGGGTTAGTGAACAAAAAATTCAAGAGCCACTACTTTCTCCTGATGGAAAAAAAGTTGCTTATGTTTTTCAAAGAAATATTTACATCAAAGACCTGATCAATGAGCGAACGAGACAGCTCACCTTTGATGGAAATTACGAAACCCTTAATGGAATAACAGACTGGGTGTATGAAGAGGAGTTTGGCTTTGTAAGAGCTTTTGATTGGAGTCTTGACTCAAAACAACTTGTTTATATGCGTTTTGACGAATCTAAGGTCCCAATTTTTTCAATGGATATTTACGGCTCTGATCTTTACCAATTTCCTTATATGTTTCGATACCCCAAGGCAGGTGAAGAAAATTCAACTGTTGAGTTATTTGTAGTCAACTTGGATACCAACCAAAAAAGTAAAGTTCTGTTTGGAGATGAAAAACCAGTTTACATACCGAGAATTAAATTTGGAGGAGGACAAAATTCATTGATTATCCAGACAATTAACAGACATCAAAATCATCTGAAACTTTGGCGTTGGGACACCCAAAAGAAATCACTTAAATTGGTATTAGAGGAGAAAGATGACGCCTATGTAAGCATACACGACAACCTCAAATTTTTAGAGGACAATAGTTTTTTATGGACGAGCGAGCGAAACGGCTTTAACCATATTTACCACTATGAACAAAATGGAAAGTTAATCCGTCGATTAACCAAAGGGCCATGGGAAGTAACTTCTCTCTACCTAATTAATCCAAAACTAAAAGAATTGTATTATCAATCGGTCGAAGACGGAAGTACAGAACGTAGAGTTTACGCGGTTAAATTAAACGGAAAAGGCAAACGCCTCATTCAGGGGAGTAAAGGCACTAATGGAGCTTCATTTAGCGCTGACGGAAGTTATTATATTCATTCTTTTTCAGACGAGCAGACTCCACCAAGATTTAGCCTCTATCAAACAAAGAATAACCGACTTTTGAATTTGATTTTAGACAATAAAGGCTTAAAAGATAAAATCGACGAATTTGGATTTTCTGACCGTGAATTTTCTACAGTAACTATTAACGGTGAACAACTCAATACGTGGATGATCAAGCCTGTAGACTTTGATCCTTCAAAAGAATATCCTCTTTTACTTTTTCAATATTCAGGACCCGGTTCACAGCAAGTGGCAAACAGATGGGGAGATCAACGTTTGCTATGGCACAAAATGCTTGCAAATCAAGGATATATTGTCGCTTGTGTAGATGGAAGAGGAACAGGGTTTAAGGGAGCAGCATTTAAAAAAGTAACCTATCTAAATTTAGTAAAATATGAGTCTTTGGACCAAATAGCTGCGGCTCAATATTTTGGGAATCTATCCTTTGTAGACAAAGATCGAATTGGGATATGGGGATGGAGCTTTGGTGGACATATGGCAGCGCATTGTTTGCTTACAGGAAATGACGTTTTTTCAATGGCAATTGCTGTGGCACCAGTGACCAACTGGCGTTTTTACGACACTATTTACACCGAACGTTTTATGCGTACACCTCAGGAAAACCCTCAAGGCTATGATTTAAACTCTCCTTTAAATTATGTGGATCAACTTCAAGGAAAGTTTTTAATCATTCACGGTTCTGCAGATGATAATGTCCATGTTCAAAATACCATGAGAATGGTAGAGGCATTAATTCAAGAAGATAAGCAATTTGAATGGATGATTTATCCAGATAAAAACCACGGAATCTTTGGTGGGTATACACGAAAACATCTGTATACTAAGATGACTAACTTTATTTACAATAATCTTTAATTTATGACACAGTCGAACGTTCACTCGGAAACAAAAACAATTTTTGGTCATCCCCCTGGGCTGTATGTACTCTTTTTTACAGAATTATGGGAACGCTTTTCATATTATGGAATGCGTGCTTTATTCACCCTTTTTCTCGTTGCTAAGACCCAAGGTGATAATCCTGGTTTTGGTTGGACCAATACAGAAGCTATTGCACTTTATGGTTGGTATACGATGCTTGTTTATTTGGCGTCTGTTCCTGGGGGATGGATTGCGGACAATGTTTTAGGACAGAAAAAAACAGTACTCTTGGGAGGGGTATTGCTGTGTATCGGCCATACCATTTTGGCTTTCGATACTGAATTTAGTTTCTATCTGGGTTGCTTTTTTGTAATACTTGGAGTTGGTGGACTAAAACCCAATATTTCCTCTATGGTTGGAGGGCTTTACCCTGCGGGCGATGAACGTAGAGATTTAGGGTTTTATATTTTTTATATGGGAATTAATATTGGTGGTTTTACTGCACCCTTACTTTGTGGATGGATTGGTGAAACTTACAATTGGCATTACGGATTTGGCCTTGCTGCCATTGGAATGTTAATAGGTCAAATTACCTATATGTATGGACAAAAGTACTTGGTTGGCGTAGGTGATTTTATAGGAAAGGCTTCCCATCCAGAAAATGAACTCCGCACTAGAAAGCTAACTGCCATTGAAAAGGACCGGGTCAAGGTACTGTTGATTTCATTTTTACTAATTATTGTTTTTTGGGGAGCATTTGAACAAGCAGGAGGCTTGATGAATTTATATGCCAAGCAAAAAACAGACCGGATGTTGATGGGAATTGAAGTACCAGCCTCTTGGTTTCAATCGCTAAACTCCTTTTTTATTATAACCCTCGCGGTAGGGGTAGGTGCTTTTTGGATGAAAATGAAATTGAAAGGAAAAGAGGCCTCTTCCCTATATAAAATTGCCATAGGGATTATCATTATGGGCTGGGGATTTCTCTTTATGCGATTTGCAGCTGCAGATTATGAGCTCTTTGGCAAATCTGCCATGTACTGGCTAGTCTTGGCTTATTTATTTCATACCATAGGTGAACTATGCGCTTCACCCGTTTCACTTTCTTATATTACCAAACTGGCACCAGTCAAATACGCGGCTTCCATTATGGGGCTTTATTGGGCCGCAACAGGGCTTGGAAATAAACTCGCAGCAAGCATAGGAGGCTTTGCAGAAACAGCAGGAGAAAAACAGATTTTTACTGGAATTTTTATTTTTTGCACAGTAATTGGGGTTTTGGTATTGCTTTTGCTGAAACCATTAAAACGATTAG
>NHDB01000010.1 GCA_002167945.1 Flavobacteriaceae bacterium TMED48
GGTTAATGGTCAAATGAAAAATTGAGATGCTAGTTCATCTCTTAAAACCTTTTATTTGGTTTAATTAGGTAGAAATATGGAGCATTATGTTGAATGGGGGTATTTAGGGCTTTTTGCTTCTAGTTTTTTGGCAGCAACAATTATTCCTTTGAGTTCTGAAATCGTCCTGAGTATACTACTTGCAAACGAATATAATTTTATCACATCTTTGTCCGTAGCAACACTGGGGAACTGGTTAGGAGGGTTGAGTAGCTATGCTCTTGGTTGCCTTGGAAACTGGAATTATTTAGGTAAGTATTTTGGTGTTGAACAAGCAAAAGTTAAGGCTCTAAAAAATAAAATTGATCGATGGGGTAGCCCACTAGCTTTCCTCTGCTGGTTACCCATTTTTGGGGATGTTTTAGCTGTTGGGTTGGGGTTCTTTAGCGTATCTTTAAATACCGTTGCTATTTGGATGCTATTTGGAAAAGTAGTCCGCTATCTCCTATGGGGGTTCTTAACCCTTTGGGGAATTTCCTTATTTTAGCAGGGTTTTAAAACAATTGATATGAAACGCAGTCCTATAGAAGTTTTTAGTGAATGGGCCGATTTAGACAAAGACTACGGTATGGAAAAAAACCATAAAAAGTCTGTTGAAAATATGCTCTCCTTTGCTACAAAGCAGCAAAAACCATTTTCATTTATTGATGCGGGCTGTGGAAACGGATGGGTGGTTCGTGCAGTATCACAAAATCCGATGTGTATAAAAGCCGAAGGGATAGACGGTTCAGATAAAATGATTAAAAAAGCCAAATCAATAGACCCTACGCATCGCTATAGTTGTGCTGACTTAATGACCTGGAATCCCAATGAAAAAGTGGACCTAGTTCACTCTATGGAGGTTTTTTACTATCTGGAAAATCCAAAAGAACTCATCCAAAAAATTAGCAATCAGTGGTTAAATCCTGGAGGGCGATTGATTATCGGATTGGATTTTTATTTTGAAAATACAGTATCCCACGATTGGTCCGACAGTTGTGGCATTTCAAATATGAAGCTTTATCGTGAAAATGAATGGGTTGACTTTTTTAAAGCAGTAGCTTTTGAATCAGTAGAACATTGGCGCTTTGGTGCAAAAGAAAACTGGGCAGGTACGCTTATCGTAACAGGCATTAAATAGCTCATTTTTGGTCGTAACGTCCAGGAGCAAGACGTTTACTAAACAAAGGGAAGAGTGAATGAGGCAATACCCTCAATAAAAATACAATCAGTTTAAACGTCTTAGAAGGAACACATACTTTTCTACCTTTTAATGTTGCTTCAACGGCTTCTTTTGCTACNCGACTNGCNNCTTTTTTCATAAATGAGGGTACNCGATCCATNTCTTNTTGTACNCCACTNGCNGNATGAAAATTCGTAACCGTATAGCCNGGNCAAACNGCNGTNGANGTTATTCCCCTGTGATTGTAATTGATNTTTAAACCCTCACTAAANCTATTGACGAATGTCTTAATCGGTCCGTAAAGTGTCTGTATAGTCGAAGGTGGGGCAAATGCTGCAACAGANGATATCATCATGATTTTCCCGTCAGCTGATTTAAGCATATCTTTTATAAANAACTTGCTCAATGCAATTANTGCGATCCCTAAAACACGGATGAACTTTTCCTCGTCTTCCATTGAGGTCTGATCAAATGGNCTNGCTATAGCNTAACCCGCGTTATTGACCAGTAAATTGATTTTATAACCCTTATTACTACAATAATCATAAATNATTTNAGGAGCTAAAGGGTTGTNTAAATCGGCANCAACTANNTCAATTTCTCCCTCCCCATAGGTGGANAACCTTTTAGCAGNAGCTTTTAATTTATCCGAGTTTCTGGCAGTTAAAACTAAATCAAATCCNNTAACTGCAAGGCATTTGGCAATTTCAAATCCAATTNCAGAAGAGGCCCCCGTAATTANGGCTGTATTTTTNGATTTTTCTTTTTTCATATATTTTTNAAAGTAAAGCTATATTTTTCNATATATCCATTNGAAAAAAANTGANCNTTTTNTTTANTATTTTCTTAAATTNTTGCTCTTTTGTAANNTATTTCTTNTNNTAAACAATCNCAATGANGTTTTTANGNATTCTTCTNTTNATTTTTNCAGTGCCAAACNTGGTTGGCGGNCAAGTNCTCTACAAAGAGTTTANTTATGANATGCCAATTGACCNAGCCAAANAGATTCTTCAAAAAAATTCNAAAACACTTAAAAATATCAACTTTGGNAATGNNACTTCTTATGCNTTCCGCAAAANATCTCTAGTTGANNNCNATGGGCGTTTGGTAAGTATCAATATTTGGAGTAAAAAAAATTTAAGCTTGTCACAAGCAACTGCCTACTTAAAAAAAACAAGNAANTATTTTGAATCTACTGACCACAAAACCGTTTANGCACAAGANAANTGGTCTGATCCAGTNCTAGTAAAAAAAAATCTACCCTGTATTCGTTTTNTTGATNNAGATAAAAGAGTNGTCATTGANATGTATCCAAGAGGACANGGAAGTGTNTTTAATGTNTTTATTACCTNTTATAATTACGAATGGTTTTTAANAAAAGCGAANGGAGAAGAATAGNTTATAAATCAATNTTAATTCCCANTCCTAAAAGTTCTCGAACTTGGAGCTTGCCAATCAAATCGTCGTCGTAAAGAAGGTGTAAAATAAAATTTCCAGANATTTTACTATTGACCTTAAANCGNATATTGGAATTCCAATCAAAATCNACGTTTTGNGTCTTTTCAAGATAGTTTACATANANACTNAATTTATTTTCCCAGATGATNTTTTCCATGATTTCTTTTTTATAAAAACCCGANATTAATGNTCCAAAAAAGAANTTTGAACGTTTGTTAAAATCAACCCCNAAATATTTANTCTCAGCTTCTAANTCTTGAGTGAATTTTTTNGAAACNANAATCATNCGGGCTGAAACTGGAGACATATTCACCCANAAANNTTGATTTTTTTTATANTAAAATCCTAANCCTGCTTGGAGTATGGNNGGNGATAAAAATTGTGNAACCCTTTCTCTAANTTCTTCTCCNTCTTGATTGAAAAANTTAAAACCAGGTAGNAATTGGGTTTTAAAGTTTAAAAAACTGGAATAATTCCAGTNAGNATTGATTTGCTTACCNAATAGGGAGNTTATTTCAAATCGGTCGTCNGCCTTTTTTAAGTATTTACTNCCCGAAACATANGTAGTCCCTAGAGAGAGCAATAAATTGGAATCCCATACAAGACNNTTTCGATCCGAATAATTAAAGTTGTAATCCAGTCCGTACAAAACAGTCAAAGCNCTTTCTCCTCCCGAAATCCANTTTGAAAAATACGCCTGATTAAAATTAAAACGAGTATTTCCATAAAACTTCATCCGCTTACCTCCCATNTCAGACTGAATAACTGCATCAAAGGGAAGCAATTCATNGGCTTCCTCTTTCTCTTGNGCAAAAAGCGTAAGTGAATANACAACACAAACTATCGAAAAGAACAGNGAGGGNAACTTATTAATTTTTTTNNGGGGAGATNTCAAGATTGAANAGTTTTANGTGCTNCTTTCTTTATTTGNCTTAAATTTATTAAAAAAAAGCATAATTCTNATTATGCNTTAATCACGGTATGTATAAAATTATTTGTTCCCTNATTGTTATTTTATTTGGTNTTAATTTAAGACTAAATGCACAAGAGAGNAAATAAGNNTCTTNATTTTANNGCNGANAGCNTNGTTNANNTNGGNNTCCANAATAAAGCNTTCCCAGGNGCNCAACTGCTCATTTACAAAAAAGACAGTNTCCANCTATTAAAGTCTTATGGNTANCACACCTATGATTCTATNGTAAAAGTTAAAAATACAGACCTCTACGATCTTGCTTCTGTTACTAAAATACTCGCAGGCACCCTTGCCTTTATGAAGCTNTATGAACTGTACGNTATTGATCTAAATGAAAGNGTTTCTGANTACCTNCCTTTTCTGAAAAGAAGNAANAAAAAAANATCTAGTTTTAAACAGGTTTTAAGTCACAGTTCAGGATGGATTCCCNATATCGCTCATCAAAATTTAATTCGTAANAAAAACGGAAAGTTTAAAACGGGAACCTTAAAAATAAAAAAGTCTAAAAGATATCCGACTCAGATTAGTGANTCCTTGTTCTTATTCAAGAATTATCCNAAAAAAATCATGAGGCGTATCCGCAAGACAGACATTAAGACNGTTGGAGAATATTTATATTCAGGGCTGTGGTTTTTTTTAGTTCCTGAACTGACCAAACAATTGAGTGGTCTGTCTTTTGAATCCTTTTTAAAATTCNATTTTTACGANCCCCTAAAACTTCAACGCTTATCGTTTGTTCCTACNAGATCCTTTCNTAAAAGTGAAATAGTACCCACAGAATTCGACGATCACTTTAGAGAAGGATTAGTCCAAGGGTGGGTTCACGATGAAGCAGCAGCATTGATGGGAGGAATAAATGGAAATGCGGGTCTATTTGCAAACGCNAACTCTATAGCTCCACTTTTAGANTTACTACTCAATGAGGGATCCTACAATGGAAAATTACTGCTCAAACCCGAAACTGTTAAACTATTTACCCAACGAGCCTACCNAGAAAGTACCAATCGTAGAGGCTTGGGATTTGACAAACCGAGCATTTCAGAAGATGAAGATCCTTACCCTTCTAATTTAGCTTCACCCTCAAGTTTTGGTCACAGTGGGTTTACAGGGACATTTGTATGGGTAGATCCTACAGAAGATTGTTTTATTATTTTCTTGAGTAATCGAGTATATCCTACAAGAAAACAACGTGCACTNTACAAACTAGGTATAAGAGGAAAACTATTAGACTATGCGTTACAAAATTAGCCTTGTATTGGTATGGGTAATTACTTCTCANTTTTTAAATGCTCAGTTGCCNCAGGGTTTTACTGTNCTNACTGATTCTATTCCAGATTTACTAATTGAATTGCGGTATGCAGGGGCAAATAATTTTATGGGGCGCCCTGTAGCTGGTTATAATGATCGTATTGGAATAGGTACCTCAGCCTTAGCTCATCANTTGAAAAAAGTTCAAGCCGAATTAAAACTTATGGGCTTGGGACTAAAAATCTACGATGCTTACCGNCCTCAAACTGCTGTCAATGANTTTATTCGCTGGTCCAAAATCCCTGGTGATNCACTGACTAAACACATTTACTATCCNACANTCGTTAAAAATAGACTTTTTGACTTGGGCTTTATTGCATCAAANAGTGGACACAGCAGAGGAAGNACAGTCGATTTAAGCCTGATTTATTTAAAGGGNAAAAACAAAGNAAATGAAGTCGATATGGGAAGTNCATGGGACTTTTTTGGTGACCTTTCCAATTTCAATAATACTTCAATTTCAAAAAAGCAAAAAGCGAATAGGAGTTTACTCAGAGAGTTGATGNTAGCAAACGGTTTTAAACCCTATGAAAAGGAATGGTGGCACTTTACCTTAAATCAAGAACCCTTNCCACAAACCTATTTTGACTTTCCAATTGAACTTCCCTAAGNAATTAGTGCTGNAGGAAAAGATTCAAGGTTGATTCCCCAAAGCAAAGGCAAAANGAAATACACNATAAGGNATACAAACAANATTGAAACAATATTCATNACTATTCCCTTAGAAACCATATCGGGTATTCTTAAATATCCCGATCCAAAAACTACCGCATTTGGAGGTGTAGCTACTGGAAGCATGTAAGCACAGGAAGCTGCAACTGCCGCTCCTACCATAAGTCCAAAAGGATGCACGTCTATTTCCATAGCTAAAGGAGCCAATACCGGAAGCAGCATGGCTGTAGTTGCTAAATTTGAGGTGATCTCTGTTAAAAAATTGATTGCAGCGATCAATAGAAGTAATAATAAAAANAATGGCAGTCCACCAAATTCAGTCATCAATTGACCCAACCAAATTGCTAGACCGCTTTCCTCAAAAGCTTTAGCCAAAGCCATTCCTCCTCCAAACAACAAGATGATTCCCCAAGGAAGGTTAATGGTATCCTTCCAGTTCAATAGGGTCTGACCTTGTATTTTTGAAGGGAGTACAAAGAGTGCTAAACCGAACAAAACAGCAATTAAGGTATCGTCAATTTTTGGAAATAAAGGCTGCAAAATAAATGAACGAGTAATCCAACAAAAAGCAGCCAATGAAAAAACTACAGCTACCCAGCGTTCCTCAAAACTAATGGGTCCTAAATCATTTTTTAAACGTAAAATTTCTTTTTTTCCTCCTGGAAATTCAGTCTGTTTAAACTTAAAAGCTGTACGCGTAAGGTAGACCCAGCAAAAAGTCAAGAGTACAATTGATATTGGAAATCCAAAGCTAAACCATTCCAAAAAGGAAATTTCGTATCCATAGATAGATTGGATGACCCCTGCCAATACTAAGTTTGGTGGTGTTCCAATAAGTGTTGCGATTCCACCAATGGAAGCACTGTATGCTATTCCTAACATTAAAGCTTTACCGAAAATAAGATTCTCATCCTCTACCGTATCTGGATTATCTTTTAACTGTTTGATGATCGCGATTCCAATTGGAAGCATCATTACTGAAGTCGCTGTATTTGAAATCCACATGGATAGAAATGCGGTAGCAAGCATAAACCCTAAAATAATTTTACGAATATCAGAACCAATAAAAGCAATGATATTGAGGGCTATCCGTCGATGTAAATTCCATTTTTCTATGCCTATTGCAATCAAAAAACCTCCTAGATAAAGGAAAACATAGCGGTGCCCAAATGAAGCGGTAGTAGTTGCTAGCTCCATCCCGCCACTCAAGGGAAACAATACGATAGGTAAAAGAGCCGTAGCAGCAATGGGAATCGCTTCAACTACCCACCAAACGGCAATCCAAAGGGTAGTTGCTAAAACAGCGTGACCCTGATCTGATAAACCTTCAAAAGGCTTTAAAAATTGAACAAGTGTGAAAATTAAGGGACCCAATACCAGGGCAATTCGTCGCTGCATAATCTATAAAGTTGAGGCTGAAGTATGATCAGAAATGATGTACCACTTTTCTTTTACTCGGATCCAATTTAACGTAAAAAAACCTTGTGCATCTCCTATGGTTCGTGTTAAATAAAATTTCCCCTGAAGTTGTATTACCGTGGGACTAAGAGCCAAAAGGTGAAGAACATCAAATTTTAATTCTCCCATTTTTTCTCGATCTGAATATATTCTCTTATAGCGATCTCGAGTGGCCTCCCATCCGTAAATCGGTCCAGAGGCTCCGGAGAAAACTAACTCATCAGATTTAAAATAGCCCTCCATAAAAGCGTCTATATCTCCCTTGTTCCAATGGTCTTGTTGTTCAAACAAAACCTTGACAACAGCTAAAGAATCTCTTTTTGAAACTACTTGCTGAGAAAAAAGAAATCCGCTGACAATAAAAAATAGAGTTAAAAAATACAGCCTCATCAAGCTTATTTAACGGTTGGATATTCGATATTCAATTGCTCAAGATAGGTGTCGTATTTTGATTCATCAAAGTAAAATTTTTCTAAGGCGGGTCGATATTGATCCATAATCCCTTTATTCAAATAAATTGGAGGTGGGTCTTTTTCCGAAATCATCGGCTGATATTTTGTCTCTTTGCTTTGAACATTTTCAAAATAATCTTTTGCCTGCTTGAGAAGTGCTGGCTGTGTCAAAAAGTCAATCACCGTTGTTGCCACAACTTTTGCTCCTGCTGTCCCTCCCTTATGAGCTATGGGTGTAGCCATCGCGATCGCATTTGACCAATGATGCCCTTGTAGTCCCGGAATATTAGACGGAAAGCGAAGTGTTACCGTAGGAACAGTCCAAGAAATATCACCGATGTCATCAGACCCTCCACTTCTTGGATTTTTAAGAGGCTTTCCAAGGTTGGAAAGTTCTAGCGCGAGGCCATTTATATTTTTGGACTCCACCTCTTGCTGAACAGCTTTTGCAAGTGTTTGATCTGCTTCTGACCATTCAGGTAGCCCTACAGTTTGAATGTTGGCATACATGGTTTCTGCAATTACTTTATTAAAATGACGAGGCCAAGCAGTNCCNACAATTTTAGAACTCACCTNNGTNTCCGTCATTANCGCTGCGCCTTNGGCTATATTATTGGCATCATTATACATTTTCATGATCCCCTCATAAGTAATATCTCTTAAATAAAACCAAATAGAAGCTTTGGAAGGGACTACATTAGGTTGATCCCCCGCGTCTGTAAAGATAGAGTGTGAGCGTTTTAAAGGATGCAAATGCTCTCTTTTGTAGTTCCACCCTACATTCATCAATTCAGCAGCGTCTAAAGCACTTCTGCCTCTCCAGGGTGAGCCTGCGGAGTGTGCCGCCTCACCTTCAAAAGTATATTCAACTGAGATTAAACCTGTTCCTCTTGCCTGACCATAAGACACTGATAAATTGCTGCTTACATGAGTAAAAATACACATGTCAATTTTGTCGAAATAACCGTCTCTTACATACCATGCCTTTGAAGCAACCAATTCTTCTGCTATTCCGGGCCAAACCACCAGAGTCCCGCCCAGATTGTTGTTTTTCATTTGTTCTTGTAGAGTCAGGGCTGCGGTGACTATTACAGGTATACCAGAATTATGGCCTTCTCCGTGTCCAGGAGCACCTTCAACCATTGGTTTGTGATATGATACTCCGGGATATTGAGAAGCTTTAGGGATACAGTCTACATCACTGCCCAAGCCTATGGTAGGACCTTCTCCATAACTCCATCTAGCCATCCAAGCGGTAGGAATACCAGAAATTCCTTTTTCAACCTCAAAGCCAGCCTCTTCAAGTATCCCTATCAAATAAGCTGAAGACTCATACTCTTGAAAACCCAATTCAGCAAAACTGAAAACCTTATCAATCATCACCTGAGTGTTTTTATGACGACTGTCTACAGCTTCTATAGTCGTTGTTTTAATTTTTTGAATTTGCCTTTTAGAAAATTTTTGCTGTGCTGTTAAAACATTTAATTGAATGAATATAAAAAACAAAAGGGCTTTAATTTGTAGCGTATTGTAAGCTGTCATAAAAACAATATTTTTACCTAAAATACAAATTAATTGAAGCATTCCTATTTCTTTAATGTATCTGTAACACAGAAGATTTTTCTTATTGTGGTATTTCTAATACTCAATAATTGCACCCAATCTTCAATGAACTCGGAAACCCTTATTCAAAAAAGTATCGCTGCACATGGTGGATTGGATATGCTTAAGACGATCAAATCCATTCAATACACTAAATCTACCTTCCTTTACACTAAATCTTGAGAATTAGAAAAAACAGTTGAACAATATATCACCCACCGATGGAATCCAGACCAGTCCTCAATAGCATAGGTAAGTGAATAGAGTACATTTTTTGCTGAAAAGAATTCTAATGAAGTGAGTTGATTTAAAGATGGGATAATGGTAAAAGACTCCTTAGAACAAACTCAAGCAGCTGCAAATATTGACGCGGCACATTATGTTTTTTGGCAGCCTTTTAAGCTTACTGACTCTTCAGCAAAAAAAGTTTATTTGGGAAAACAAAAAATTCTGGATTCTATTGAGGTTTTAACTGTAAAAGTTTCATACTCTTATGACCCTAAAGCTTTTGTTTGGTTTTATTATTTTCATCCAGAAAACTATAATGTTAAAGCTGTTAAGGTAAAACATAATAGGCGAACAAGTTTGATTTTAAACGACAGTTATGAAACTCAAATAGGATTGTCGCTGAACAAAACCAGGAGGAGTTTTTTCTTAAATACACTCGGTAAAATCGACTACTTAAGAGTAGCCTATCAATATGAGATTGATTCAATAAAGCTAAATCAGAAATGATAGCGTTTAAATGCTTCTATTGCTGCATATTCTGAGAGTCCCATATCCTTATATTTTTTCGCAGTATCTGTATTTCGATCTTCTGCACGGATCCAAAATTCTCGATGATCATTGCCTTGAAACATGACTCCATCTTTTTGTGATTGATGGTAAAAAATAGCCTTTCGTTTTCTTAAAACTTGATCTGGACTCATAGGTACTGCCATCTCAATTTCGTGAATTTCCCATTCATGCCAAGCTCCTCGGTAAAGCCATACCCAACAGTCTTTCATAAAAGACTTGGTTTTAAGAGCTTTCAAAGCGGCAAAAATAATATCCAAACAAACCCTATGTGTACCGTGTGGATCGGCTAAATCTCCAGCTGCGTATATTTGATGCGGTTTTATTTCCTCTATCAATGCTTTGGTCTGATTTATGTCTTTATCAGACATTGGGTTTTTATCGATCAAGCCCGTTTCATAAAAAGGTAAATTCATAAAATGGACTTGACTGTCAGCTATACCTATATAGCGTGTTGCTCCAAGTGATTCTCTCTTTCGAATGCTTCCTTTTAAATCACAAATTCCTCTTGGTGTGGGGTGTTGAGGATTCATTTCGTTTAACTCATGTTTTACCTTCTCTACCTTTTTACTTTGATCAGATTGTAACAAATCTTGAGTTACTTCTAAAAATCGAATGGCATCTTCATTAGAAACCGCAATATTTCCTGAGGTTTGATAAGCAACATGCACTTCATGACCTTGGGCTACCAAACGATCAAAGGTCCCTCCCATGGATATGACATCATCATCTGGGTGAGGACTGAATATTAAAACCCTTTTCTTTTTGGGTAAAGCTCGTTCTGGACGGTAGGTATCGTCAGCATCTGGCTTTCCTCCCGGCCAACCAGTAATGGATCGCTGTAATCTGTTAAACATCTCGATATTTAAATCATATGCTGATCCGTGAGAGGCTAAAAGGTCAGACATTCCGTTTTGATTGTAATCCTCGTCGGTCAGTTTTAAAATTGATTTTGCTGTAGTAGCACAAAGCCATGCAATAGCTTTTGATCGTAAAGCCTCATCCCATTTACAGTGACTTACCTGCCAAGGAGTTTTTATTCTAGTGAGTTCCAAGGCTGCTTCATGATCAAGGACAAGCGTTGTGTTTTTATGCAATTGAAGATAAGTAGTTGGTATTATCGGTGATATTGCTCCTTCTATTGCTTTTTGAATAATCTCCGCCTTATTCGTCCCCCATGCCATAAGTAAAACTCTTTTGGCCGAAAGTATGGTCTGTATTCCCATAGTAATTGCCTTACGGGGAACGTGTTCTATACCTTGGAAAGATAGGGCGGCATCATAACGTGTAAGGTGATCTAAGGTGATTGTCCGTGTTCTTGAATTGCGATGTGACCCTGGTTCATTAAACCCAATATGCCCCGTTCTACCTATTCCCAAAATTTGAAGATCAATCCCTCCTGCTTCCTGAATCTTTTCCTCGTAGCCTATACAGAAATTCCTGACCTCATCTATAGCTACTTCACCGTTTGGAATGTTGATATTTTCAGGTTCAATGTCAACACAATTAAATAAATGAGTATGCATAAAGTAGTGATAACTCTGAACGTCTTCTTTTGAAAGGGGGTAGTATTCATCGAGATTAAAACTGATCACATTTTTAAAACTCAAGCCTTCTTCTTGGTGCATCCGAACCAATTCTCTATAAACACTTATAGGACTAGAACCTGTGGCTAAACCCAAAACACACATTTTGTTTTGCTTCTGTTTTTCCTTGATTAAAGAAGCTATTTCTTGGGCAATTAATTTTGAGCCCTCGTTGGGACTTTCGCAGATTACATTGTGAAGTTTTTCGTAACGAGTTTCCTCAAAACTACCTGGTGCTTTGTAAATTAAGCGCTTGGTATTTGATGATTGCATGATAAGTAACTATTGCAGTGAATTCCAAATTTAAGATTTCTAGTTAACAATAGTTTTTCTTTTTTGACTTTTTTTGAATTTTAAAATTCTTGTTTTTAGTTCAAATTAGCCCCATGAATAAAAGTATAGTTCTAGTTCTACTTTTTAATATTTGCCTAGGCATAGCTGCCCCTTCTATCGCTGTATTAAATAATCGTTCACTTGAAGAGGCTGTTGTTCTAGTTAATTTAGAAAAAGATGTCAGAATGGAAGAGGAAGAACTGGATGAAACAATTTTTTTCTTTGAACCTCAATTAAAGTGAGGTAGTGGAGATACTCCCCCATTTGAAAAAAAATAAATGGAGGGGGTGTCAAAGAATTTAAGGCCTCTTGACCTCAATATTTTTATTTTCAATTTGAGATAACTCTATGAGTTTTCCTTGCTCAAAAAATAAGGGAAGGCTATCCAAGGGTGTGAATTTTGACTCTGACTTATAATTGATATAGTCCTGAAATAAAAATCCTTCCAGCATTCTTTTATTTTTGGCTTTTCTAAATCGAGTCCCTCCTCCATCGGTCAAATAGTTGTAAGCTAAATAGTCAATTTGATAATTTTTTTTACTTATCCAATACCTGAATTCATCTTGAAAATCATCGCCTCCACCCTCTTGATCGAAAGTAATTTTTATAGTCCAATAAGAATGCCCCTCAATTTCGACTGAATTTAAAAGTTCAGCATTTACAGCTGGATCTTGAAGTGGTCTTGGCAGCTGAAAAAAATACATTACGGAATTTAATGAATTGGAATACAGCTTTCGAATACTGTCCTGTAGAACAACTAAATTATCATTTTCAAAGCGCTGTAGTTTATCAACAGAAGTCATCAGATCAATAATTTTCTTTTCTTCCTTATTCGTTTGTCTGGAATACGAATAAAGCCCTTGATTGCGCTCTAGTACGTAATGGTAATCTCTAAAGTCAAATTCAATTTTATATTCTTGATTATCAGTGCCGTAGACTGCATTTGATTGTTGAATTATTTTATCTACCAGGTTGGAGGTAGGATTTTGACAACTGGTAAATAATATTAACAAAAGGAGCAAATATCTAAGTAAAGAAATCATTGATAAGTTTATTAATAATTCTAACCTAAAACGAAGATACAACTAAAAGATATGCTTTATTTTTGATACAAATAAAAACCTAATGGAAGTTCTTAAAACACTAATTATTGGAAGCGGACCCGCTGGATATACAGCGGCAATTTATGCAGCAAGGGCTGATTTAAAACCGGTACTTTATACTGGAATGGAGCCTGGGGGTCAATTGACTACAACCACAGAGGTTGATAATTTTCCTGGCTATCCCAAAGGAGTTGACGGACCAACCATGATGGTTCAATTACAACAGCAAGCAGAACGTTTTGGGACCGAAGTTCGAGTCGAGATGATTGAAAAAGTAGAGCTGGCCAAAACAACAGGTGGAATCCACAAGGCCTTCACCGCTGGAGGAACTGAAATTCAGGCACATACAATAATAATCAGCACAGGAGCTACTGCAAAATATTTAGGCCTTCCTAGTGAGCAACGACTTCGAGGCGGCGGAGTTTCTGCTTGTGCCGTATGTGATGGGTTTTTCTATAAAGGTCAAGAAGTTGCGATCGTTGGAGGTGGAGATACTGCTGCTGAAGAAGCAACCTATCTCGCTAAGATNTGTTCNAAAGTCACCATGCTCGTNCGTAAAGACAAAATGCGTGCTTCTAANGCCATGCAGCATCGTGTGACAAGCACANCCAATATTGACCTNAGATACAACACTGAAATTGATGAAGTNCTAGGAGNTCAAGTAGTTGAAGGGNTGCGAATGAAAAATAATCAAACTCAAGAAACTGAAGAGATTCCAATCACTGGACTTTTTATAGCGATCGGTCATAAACCAAATACTGAAATTTTTAAAGGTCAGCTAGATATGGACGAGGCCGGCTATTTGATTACCCAAGGAAAAACAACCAAAACGAACCTTCCNGGAGTATTTGCATCAGGTGATGTTCAAGATAAAGAATACAGACAGGCTGTTACTGCAGCAGGTACTGGGTGTATGGCAGCATTAGATGCTGAACGCTATCTCCAAGGAATAGAAAGTTAAACTTGCAAGTCCTCCCATTCTTGCATCAAACGCTCTAAATTTTGTTTCTTTTGCTGATAGGAATCAAAAAAATCAGGNTGTGCTATAGTTTGCTCATAATTGATCTCTAGCTCAAAATCAATCTCTTTGATTTCCTTTTCTANGCGACTGATTTGCTTTTCTACTTTGATAATTTTTTGCTCGTTTGAACGTGCCTTTTTTTGCTTCTTATAATCACCNCCAGATGNTTTTGGAGAAGACTTGCCCNGCTCTGGTCCTTTTTCCAACTCTTTTAAAGAAGCNAATTGCTTGTCTTCCAAATAAGCGTTAATGTCTCCTAAAAATGGCTTNACCTCTTGATTTCGGAATGAAATAACCTTTTCGCANAGCCCCTGAACAAAATCNCGATCGTGTGATACTAAAATTAAGGTCCCTTTGAATTTCAATAGGGCTTCTTTTAAAACATTTTTTGAGGCAATGTCNAAATGGTTGGTAGGCTCATCCATAATCAACACATTAAACGGCTGTAATAAAAGTTTACACAATGCNAGACGATTTCGTTCTCCNCCTGANAGTACCTTAACCTTTTTGTCTACCGACTCACCAGGAAAAAGAAAAGCTCCTANTAAATCTCTTACTTTGGTTCTGTTTTCNGGTGTAGCTGAATCTTCCGCAGATTCAAGTACGGTTTGATCACCATTGAGGTAGGTNGATTGGTTTTGAGCAAAATAACCCAACTGTACATTATGTCCTAATTTGACTTCTCCCTCGTATTGAATCTCAGANACTATGATTTTAGCTAGGGTAGATTTGCCCTGCCCATTTTGCCCNACAAAAGCAATTTTTTCACCTCGCTCNATCTCAAGATTAACATCACTAAGGACTTGCTTATCCTCATAAGCCTTTNCAACATTATGNGTTTGTAGAATGATTTTACCTGGCTGNTGTGAAATAGTGAACTCAAATTTTATTTTTTTATTTTCCTCTGGATCAATTTCTATNCGGTCAATCTTNTCCAACTTTTTAATTAATGATTGCGCCATGCTCGCCTTGGANGCTTTGGCCCTAAAGCGCTCGATTAATTTTTCAGTTTGCTGAATTTCTTTTTCTTGATTTTTTTGAGCAGCCAACTGTTGAGTTCTAAGCTCCTCTCTAAAAATCATGTATTTAGAATAAGACTTTTTAAAGTCAAAAATCCGCTGTTGGACAATTTCAATGGTGCGATTGGTAACCTGATCTAAAAACATTCTGTCGTGAGAAACTAAAACCAAGGCGCCTTTAAATTTCTTTAAAAATTGTTCTAACCAAATAATGGATTCAATGTCAAGGTGATTCGTAGGTTCATCCAAAAGCAAAATATCGTTGTCTCTGAGGAGTAATTTTGCTAACTCAATACGCATTCTCCACCCTCCNGAAAACGTGTCTGTNGGGGCGTTTAAATCNCGCATACTAAACCCTAANCCNAACAAAATTTTTTCTGTTTGTGCTTGATAATGATAGCCNCCGATCATTTCATAGCGCGNATTAAGCTCATTCAATTCATCTAATTGATCAAAATAGGATTGACTTTCAAAATCCTGAGTAGTTTCCATGAATTGATGAATCGCTTCTTGCCGTGACTCAATAGATTTGATTTCTTCAAAGGCNAGATAGGCTTCTTCTAAAACTGTTCTGCCATGTTCAAAGTCCAAGTCCTGCGGCAAATAACCTATTTTACAGTTTTTCTCAAAAGCAAAGGTTCCTGAAGTNGGTGTGTTTTCTTGTGACATCAATCGCAATAGCGTCGATTTTCCTGCNCCATTNTTNCCNATCAGTCCAACTCGATCNCCTTTNCCAAGNCGAAANGAAATNGCATCNAANAGNNTTTCTCCTCCAAAACTNACTNTAATTTGATGNGCGTTGANCATGNTTTATTTTGGATTGCTAAAATAGCTTTCAAANCGGTTAATTGCTACTTCATTNGGNATTTGTTTTCCCTCNTCTATANATTNNANTAGCCATTTGGACANTANTGGAGCCATAAGCACACCTCTTGTNCCNAGNCCATTNAAAATNAACATNTTGGNATNTNAAGGNTGNNCTCCCAANAGNGGNNTTCGNNCNATAACTGTGGGTCTTACNGCNGCCTCATGNTTAACNATTTCATAAGGNGTGTTNAGCAANGTATTNAGNTTNTCGACCANCCATNNNTTNCCTNCNNCTGTNGGTGTATTTGTTTTNTCNTNCCNAGAAAAACTNGCACCTACCCAAAACAAATCTTNNCCNATAGGNGATATAAANACAGACCCTTTGATGATTTGNNTTCTAGANAATTTNGGNGCNTTGATNATTAAATATTCTCCCTTTGAACCTACCANNGGNANGTAATNNAACCANGGGTTTTGTTTTANACCNANNCCTTCACAAAAAATAATTCTTTTAGCAAGAATACCTTTATACTCAATGCAATTCTTTGAAATTATAAGAGATGAGGGATCGAAGGGTTCAT
Source organism: Flavobacteriaceae bacterium TMED48 (assembly GCA_002167945.1). GTDB lineage: Bacteria > Bacteroidota > Bacteroidia > Flavobacteriales > Flavobacteriaceae > MS024-2A. The sequence goes on from NHDB01000010.1 coordinate 16,370, forward strand.
TTAAAAATTCATTTGGACTGCGTGTTTCTTTAAATCTTTGGAGAAGTATGTTGATTTCCAATTTACCAAGCTTCTCGACAATTCCATATCCTGCTTTATTTTTTAAGGCTTTCGTTGTTTTGTGAATTAGTTTTGGCGTTAAAAAGGAAGTCAAACCGTCTCGTTGTGAGGCAACGATCCAATCGTTTTGTTCTACCTGTTTGTAAAAAATACGATGAATTGGAAGCGGATAAAAAAACTGGTTATTAAGCTCCGATTCAATGTTTTTGTAATAGGCTATAGCATAATTGAGGAAGTCAATTCCATTCCATGCCATTGTATATCTTTTGAGAACAGTAGGATTGCAAACTCCTGCTGCGTTCCTGCTTGCGCCCTTAAAAGCGGGATCGGAAATAATCAAAAATCTTTTTTGATGCTGACTCATTTGCCAAGCAATATTAAAGCCTGCTAAACCGTATCCTACTAAAATAGAGTCAATCATAATTTCAAAAGTACCCAAAAAAAAACGCTACTGTTTCCAATAGCGTTTTTTCGTTTTTTTTATGCTTTTTAGTTACTCCACATATCTTGCTCAAAATCTCTAATTTCAGACTTGATCCGTTCTGACTCTAAAAGCTGACGGAGCGCATCTTCATATATGTATTCGTTCACTTGGCGGGCTTCATAAACATTTTCTTCTCTGTATATAGTTGCGTTGAAGCGTCGAGAGTTTAACATATGATCGTAAGTGATCGGTTGTGAAGAATTTCTAGTATTGAATACCCCATTATTTACAAGAGCTTCTCGTGTATCTGGAAACCAAATCCAAAACAAAGGCACTAGGGCATCTTTCATTGCCTCTGGCCCTTGGCTTAGAGTAGAAACATCCGGTGCTACAGGAGCAATCCCCAAAAGTCTGTACTTTAATTCTCCTAAGCGTTTATTAAAAAACCAGGTCCCTTTGATACGGTATTGAACTATTTTGTCTGATTCAATTTTATAAGTATCGTAATCGTCATCTGTAACTTCCTCGCCAGCATTAGACTTTGATATTCCTTCAGCAGATAAATTTCTAGAAACCAAGATATCTGTCAAATCTTCAAAGGTCAATTTTTCGTTTTCATTAAAATAAGAGGTAGAGTAAATTTCTGTAATCTCACCAGAAGCGATATTGTCGTATAAAATTCTGAACAAGGACTTTCGATTATTCGACAATAAACCGTTATTGATTGTCGGATAGTAGTAGGGGAAGTTAATTCGCTCATTGAGATCGATAATCTCCCATATCGTTTTTGACCAAAGAACATCACGGTCATCTATATAACCGTATGCAATAGGACTCTGATTTTCAACTACTTGCATTCCTACTTCCTGAGGAACTTTAGCATTGAGAAGGTTAGCTTGTGACCAACTGGAATTGGAATGCAAAGCAACTAGCAATAGTAAAATAAAAAATCCTTTTTTCATCTTCGTCAGGTTGATTAATTTATCGTAATCGAAATTGGCGATGTTTGTTTCAACTTATAACTCGGGTTTGAGGGAATTATTACTTCAATATCAGAAATAATTATTGTTTGGCCATTCTTAATGCGACTTAAACTATTAATTGCTTTTCTGTCTAATTTGTTTCCTTTAATCACCATACTCGGTTGCCCAGGAGCTCTAAATCTAAAAGATTTGGTCTCTAAAGGTAAATCAAAATCAAAATCCTCTAATCTAGCCTCTACTGAACCTCGCTCCAGACTTGACTTTGGGATAGTAAAAGAACCAGATTGGCCTCTAAAATAACCTGCCGGTTTTGGGATATCTTTGATTCTGAAGCTAGAAACTGAGGAAACTCTATTCCCGTCAGGAAGTGTTCCAGAGACATTTATTTTTACTTCTCTCCCTTTGCCAGGAAATAAATTATATTTACTTCCTCTTATTCTTTTTAAGCCGGGAGCAGAAGCTTTGACTTTTGAGTCAATTATTCCTGGAATAGATATTGTAATTGGATTTTGTACACCTCTATAAACTACATTCATTTTATCTGCAGAAATCACTGCAGAGTTAGGTTTTGAAATAACAGTATACGTTTGATTTACATTTATACGAGACTCTTCTCCTTCATCTAAAAAAACTAAATCTCCAACAATAGAATGGTCACCAGGGTTTCCTGAATTTACTTTCAACTTAATTCCCCCTGGAATTAAATCATAATCATTTTTTGTCAAAGTTCGTCCATCAAGTTTTAATTCAACAGAATTTGGGTTTTGTGCTCCACCCTTTCGACCAAGTATAACACTCCCGTCAAATACTTCTCCTGGATAATAAGCCCCTTTCTCAGTTAACAACATACTAGAATAGTTGTTTGCATTTACTTTTGAAGACATTTTCAACTCTTTACCCATTAGGGTTGTTAACACATCATGTTCCGTTTGACGGATATCATTTTGCATCATAGTGAGTTTAGCAAGAGAGGAAATAAGAGGAAATCCTTTAAAACTTGCATCTAACCAAGGCTCGTCTATATTATCTCTATTTTTTACATTGTTGTTCATGTCACCAGTAAAAAATCGTGCCTCAACCATTTCGATATATTCAGGGTATTGACTTCCAAAAACCTTAATAACGTTACCTCTGTAGTTTTGAATCATATCGATGAAAGCGCTTTTAGCTTCGTCTGAGCCTTCCTTAAACCATATAACATCCAATGCTTCACCTTTATCCATCTGTGAATATTCCTTTAACTCAGGATCTTTTTCTCTCTGGGTTTCAGTGATCTTATTCTTTACTTTTTGTATTTCATCAAAAAAAGTATCAGATTCTTTTTTAATTTCATCTGCTGTTCTTTTATGACCAATCCACTTTCCTCCTTTTTCAGATGCATTGACAGCTATGTTTTCAAGAAGTAGATTGTTACTTTCAGATATACGAACATTTGCGTCGGCTATCTTGACAAACATCTGTCCAAATCCATCGAGTACCTCTTTACTAACATTTAATGCGAGCATGGTAATAAATACCAAGTACATCAGACTGATCAGTTTCTGTCTGGGGGTTTCTTTTGCTCCAGCCATTTGTGTCTATTTTTTAGTCATTGCGTTCAGCATACCACCATAAACGTTGTTAAGGGATGCTAAATTTGCAGATAAACTCTCCATCTGAGCTCTAAGTTGTTCTGCATTTTGATTCACTTTATCATTAAACTCCGCATTGCCTTGAGCATCTTGGATTTGTTTTTGATAATTTGCATTCAATTGTTCAAGCTGAGTAGCAGCTTTTGCTAGTTCTTGACTGTAGTTCTGCGAAGCCGATACCGCCTCTGATGCAGGAGATAGCGCTTTTGCAGAATTTTCTAAATCTTTGATGCTACTCGCCAGGGAATTCATCAAGCTTACATCTAATTTTGCTTCTTGCATTAAAGCATCAATTTTTGAAGAAAATCCTTCCTCTCCACCTCCTGATGATGTCTTGGTAGATCCCTTAATTTTTTTCACATAATCTTGATGCTCTTCTTTAATTTCTCCAGTATTCAATGCTGCAACTGTAAAAATTAATGCCTCAGTACCAAGACCAAGTCCAAGAACTAATCCCCCAGTAATCGGTCCAATTTCTAAATGTAGAATTTTAAAAAGTGCACCTATAATCACAACCGCACCACCTAACCCAAAGAGCATGTGCATCATCACTTTACCTCTTAATCTTTTGTTTAAAGCTTTATCTGTCATTTTTTTTAATTTTTGTTAAATATAAGATGTTTTGGAAAAACAATCAATTATCTCATTTTTACTTTTGGAGTGCCCAAGTAGTCCTGGACAGTTCTAAATCCGATATAGCTTCTAGCAGTATCAGAATATTCATAATCTCTTGAACTTACCCTAAGATAATAAGCAACATCTTTCCATGACCCTCCTCTAACAACCTTTTTTGGTTCACTAGAAATTGCCATACTTGGATTAAGTGATGATACATATTCGTATCCCCCACTATTATAAGAAGAGTTGGTCCACTCGGCTACATTTCCAGCCATGTTGTAGAGGTTATAGTCATTTGGTAAATACGATTTTGCCTCTACGGTGAAAACTGCTTGGTCAACCGCATAATCACCTCTTAAAGGTTTAAAATTTGCTAAGAAACATGCTCGATCATTTAATAAATACGGTGATCCCCACGGATAAGTCCCAGATGGGATTCCTCCTCGGGCAGCGTACTCCCATTCCCCTTCATTAGGTAATCTGAAACGGCTAACATTAGGTTCACCTTTATCTCGTTGGTAGCCATTTTTAAAGTTAGTTCTCCAGTTGCAAAAAGCAACAGCTTGGTTCCAAGAAACTCCAACAACAGGATAATCTTGATAGGCAGGATGGGAAAAATAATCATTGTGCAGAGGTTCGTTGTAGGAATATACAAAATCTTTAATCCATACGGTAGTATCTGGATAGATTTGAACCTCTTCTTTCTTGATAAAGGGAGTCCTATCAATAAATTGTCGTTTTGTTCTTTTAGATTCTGCTGCAGCAGCCTCGGCATCAAACCAAGTGTAAGCATAAACTAATTTGGCAACATCTAGTTTAATCTCTCCGTTGTACCACAGTTCAGGAGGAAGATACAGAGAATCCATAACCTCGGCGTAATTTTGATCAACATAATCTTCAGTATCCCAGGATAAGTCAGCATCCCAGTTTAAAGCTTTTCCTGCATACAAATCTTCACTTAAATCGTAATAGTTTGTGCGCATATATTTTTGAAATTCACTCAGATCGGTAGTATCCGCATCTTGAAATCCAAATTCTCCAATTCCCTCACTATCTTCTCCTAACTCCAATTCATCAGCCTTTCTAGCTAGCATGGCTAGAGCAATAGAATCTTTCACCCAATAGACAAATTGGCGGTATTCACTGTTGGTGATTTCTGTTTCATCCATATAAAATGATGGAACGGTAACAGTTCGTGCAGGTGCGTTTTGAAGTTGGGCGATGTCCTCATCGGATTTACCCATGATGTATGCGCCGCCTTCAACAAGTGTCATCCCATAAGGCTTATCACCGAACCATTTCTTTTGCCTGACACCGGTGAGTTCTCCCCTGTTCTTACTTCCGCAAGAAGCTATGATTAGGAAAATCGTAAACAGGACTAAATGTCTTTTCATTAATATTTCAATTAGAACCAGAATTTGAATCTGACTACATAAAACTACTTAATTTTCGCTATTTAAACGATTAAGTTTTTACTTTATTGTTTAATACAAAGAAACAAATCTACGGCATTTAATTCATTCTTNTTACAGCATTATACCACCTTTCNGGGATATNATCATGTGTAGCAGACTCGTAATCTTTTTCTGTGCANGCTAATAACGCAGCTTTTTTTGTTTTATTATTTAAATGNGAATCATTTGTTAATTCTAGCCACCAACGTTGGCTTTTTTCACTTTTGTAAAANACCATGGTTTGATCTGATAACTGGACACTGTACTTAATGAACCCTTGATTGACGGCTATTGGATATTCATCAAAACGCAAAGAATANCCCTCAATAAAATACCATNCCATNTGGGCGAGTAATTGATCCATCATAGGTGTAGAGGGCAATTCATGTATTCCTAAAAAACTAACACGATCACTTATCCCCGCATATCTAGTNAGAGCACAAATAGTTCTTGAATCNANACCATTGGGATTCCCTTTTAACGGGTCAGCTGAGGCTTGCCAAGACAAACATTTCATGTCCATACTGATTATATCTGCATCTCTAAAAATTGGTTCAGAAATGGAAACCGAATCCAAAACTTCACCTAAGCGAACGCTGTCAAAAAATAACTTATTCATCAAATCTTTTTCTTCGGTAGCACAATAATAATTTTGAAATCCTAAATTGGTGTAATTAAATAATACATTGGGTTTGTCCATGATAATTCTACTCATGTAGGAACGCCCTGAGATTAGCTCGTCTTCCTGTGAGAAATCAAAGGAGCGATCAACGGACACCATATTTACCAGTTGATTAAAATCTTGAAAGACTTGATAAAGCGGAAAAATCATGTCGTGACTACCTCCTATNAATATTGGAGTAATATTCATTTGTTTCAAATGGTAACCTATTTCCTTAATCGCAAAATAGGTGTCTTCAACATTTGAACCGTTAGGCAAGTCTCCTAAGTCAGCTACATTCAATGACCAATTGCCAGGATATAAACCGTAAAATTCTTTTCTAAAAGCATTGAGGTCGTACTTTGAATTTGCAAAGAAACTGTTGCGGTATTCGTGCAAACCGACAATCGCAATATTTAAGCCCTGCAATTCTGGAAGTCCAGAAGATTCCGTATGCAATTTGATGCTTTTCCCCAAAATCTGTTTAGGCAAAAGGGTCATTCCAATTAAGGCTTCATTTTCTATCGGAACTAGTAGCTCAAGACTCATCGTTTTTTAGCAGCTTTCTTTTTAGGCTTAGCTTTTGGTTTTCCAAGATATTTCTCAGCATCTTCAAGGGTGAGTTTACTGGCATCTACCTCTTTACCAATTTCAACTTTTTGTTTTCCCCGGATGATATGATGCCTCCCCCAACGCGCTTTTTCAACACGGATTCCTGCATCACTCCAATCGTGTATGACCTTGTCTTTTTCTTTTTGGATTTTTTCCTCAATTAGGGTAACGATGTCCGTATCAGTTAAATTGTCAAAATCGTATTTTTTATTGACATTGATAAACATCCCACTCCATTTTAGGAAAGGTCCAAATCGGCCAACTCCCTTAGTAACAGGCAAGTCATTAAATACATATATCGGGGCATCTGCGATTTGCTTTTCTTTAATTAGCTCGATTGCAGTGGGTAAGTCTACCTCAGTAGGAAGCATTCCTTTCGGAAGAGAAATAAAGATGCCGTTGTGCTTGATGTAAGGCCCGAAGCGGCCATTGTTAACAACAATTTCTTCGTCTTCAAAAGACCCTAAAGTTTTTGGCATTTCAAAAAGCTGCATTACCTCTTCAAAGCTGATGTTTTCTAATTGTTGATTTGGACCTAGACTTGCATAAATAGGCTTTTCTTCCTCGTCGGGATCGCCTATTTGAGCCATCGGACCAAATTTCCCCAAACGAACTTTAACGGGTCTACCTGATTTAGGATCAACACCTAAAACACGTTCTCCAGATTCTCGCTGAGCATTTTCTTTGACGTGTTCAACTGTTGAGTGAAATTGATTGTAAAAACGCTTGAGCATATCAGTCCAATCTTTTCCTCCTTTAGCGATATCATCGAAGCTTTGTTCAACCTCTGCAGTAAAATTAAAATCCAAAATATTTTGAAAGTTTTCTACTAGAAAGTCATTAACAATCATTCCAATATCGGTCGGAATAAGTTTGCCCTTATCTGCCCCAACTTTCTCAGAAAGCTCTTTTTGGGCAATGCTGTTTTCAGCAAGAGTGAGTTGTTCGTATTTTCTTGGCTCCCCCTCAGATGCGCCTTTTTCTACATATTTTCTGTTTTGAACAGTGGATATGGTAGGTGCGTAAGTAGAAGGTCTTCCAATCCCTAATTCTTCCATTTTTTTAACTAGAGAAGCCTCAGAATAGCGATAAGGGGGTCTTGAAAAACGCTGAGTTGCAATCATTTTTTGAAGTGATAATGCGTCGCCGACACGAACCTTTGGAAGCATTCCGCTTTCTTCCTCTTCTTGGTCATCCATTCCTTCTAAATACAGCTTTAAAAACCCATCAAAAGTCACCACTTCACCTTTTGCCACAAAAGACTCTCCGTGTGCTGGGCTTCCAATACGAATTTGGGTTCTTTCCAATTGCGCTTCACTCATTTGAGAGGCTACTGTCCTCCTCCATATCAGGTCATAAAGACGACTCTGATCCCGATCAATATCGAGCCTAGTGTTTGAAAAATTTGTTGGACGAATGGCTTCATGGGCCTCTTGAGCTCCTTTATTTTTGGTCTTGAAATTTCTGACTTGTAGGTATTCCTCGCCGTAATTTGTTTGAATTTGAGAAGCAATCTGCTTTTGAGCCTCAGCTGAAAGATTTACGCTGTCCGTCCTCATATAGGTAATATGCCCTGCCTCGTACAACCTTTGTGCTAGTGTCATGGTTTTAGAAACCGAGAAAAATAATTTTCTGGAAGCTTCTTGCTGTAAGGTGGAAGTTGTAAAAGGGGCCGTTGGACTCTTTTTTGCTGGTTTCTTACTCACCTCTTGCACACTAAACTCCGCATTGATGTTTCGGGTCAAAAAGTCGTGGGCTGCTTCGCTTTCGGGGAAATTCTTTTGAAGTTGGGACGGTATTGCCTTTCCTGCTGTAGTCAAGAACGTTGCTTGAGTCTTATAACTTTGGGCTGGTATAAAATTCCTGATGGCTCGCTCCCGCTCTACAATCAATCGGACAGCCACAGATTGAACTCTACCCGCAGACAACCCCCCTTTTACTTTCCTCCACAAAACAGGAGATAATTCGTATCCTACAAGGCGATCTAAAATTCTCCTTGCCTGTTGCGCATTCACTAAATTATAGTCGATGGAACGAGGTTTTTCTATGGCCTTAAGAATGGCATTTTTTGTTATCTCTGAAAAAATAATTCGTTTCGAATTGTTTTCATTCAACTCTAATGTATTTGCCAAGTGCCAAGCTATGGCTTCTCCTTCTCGGTCTTCATCACTTGCCAGCCATACTGTTTCTGATTTTTTTGCCAGTCGCTTGAGCTCATTTACCAATTTCTTTTTGTCACTACTGACGATATATTTAGCAGAAAAATCTCCCTCAACATCAACTCCTAATTCTTTGGCAGGCAGGTCAGCAATATGACCAAAACTTGACGCGACTTTAAAATCCTTACCCAAAAATTTTTCTATAGTCTTTGCTTTTGCGGGTGATTCTACGATAACTAAATTCTGTGCCATATGGTGATGATTAGGTTGCAAAAGTAGGTAAGTTTTTTTGGAACTTTCAAATTTTAAAGTGTGGTTCTTTTTTTTAAAAAGATAAAACACTAAATTAGAACGACTATTTTTCGGCTAAAAATTCACCTAATCTCAACCCTTTGATCAACGAGAAAAACATTCAACCCATCCAGTTTCTTTTTGAAAAAGAATTGCTTGAAGAGATTCAAAAAGTAAGTACAATCAAACAAGTTCCCAAAGGAGAAATCATGATTGATCTAGGAGAGCGTATAAAATTTATCCCTCTTTTGTTAGAAGGTGCCATCAAAGTTGTTCGGGAAGACGATTCTGGCGAAGAATTGCTATTATACTTTGTAGAATTTGGGAGTACTTGCGCAATGACTTTGAATTGTTGCTTGGAAAATACCTCAAGTGAAATCAGAGCAATTTGCGAATCCGATACAACTTTAATTATGGTCCCTGTAGCCTTTATGGATGATTGGCTCACGAAGTATCGATCATGGAGAAATTTCATTTTTGAAAACTATCAAAATCGATTGAGCGAGATGCTCAAAGCTATTGATGCACTTACTTTTTTAAAGTTGGATGAACGTTTAGAAAAATACATAAAAGATAAAAGCAAAGTGACCAAGAGCAAAACACTTAAAATTACACATCTTGAAATTGCGATGGACTTAAATTCTTCAAGAGTGGTCATTTCAAGACTGCTCAAGAAAATGGAAAATCAAGGAAAAGTTGTTTTGGGTAGAAACACAATTTCAATTAATTATTGATTAAAATTTGAAGGCTGATGTAACTTCGGTTACACCCATTCTATTCATCTGTATTACATTTGATTAAAATTATAAGAGCTGAAAAAATATTTTCCTTTTTTAGAATGGATCTCGAACTACCGTTCAGATTACTTTAAAAGCGACTTGTTAGCAGGTATTACAGTGGCTGTATTGCTGATCCCACAAGGAATGGCATATGCACTAATTGCAGGACTCCCACCTATTTATGGTTTGTATGCTTCATTGACTCCACAAATTGTATATGCTTTTTTGGGGACTTCTAGACAACTGGCTGTTGGACCCGTAGCTATGGACTCCTTATTAGTCGCTGCAGGATTGAGTGCCCTTTCAATAGTCGAGCCTTCACAATACATACAAATGGCCATCCTTTTGGCCCTGCTTATGGGTGCTATTCAATTACTCTTAGGCTTGTTTCGAATGGGGTTTATTGTCTCCTTTTTATCTAAACCTGTGATCAGTGGGTTTACCTCAGCAGCAGCAATTATTATAGGTTTTAGTCAATTAAAGCATTTATTGGGAATTCAACTCTCTCAAAGCAACCAACTCCACATCGTTATTGAATCCATTCTCCAATCTAATGTACCCGTTCATTTTGCAACCTTAATCATTGGTGTCTTGGGTATTGTTATGATACTTTTGATTAAAAATTGGAATCGTAAAATCCCCTCAGCTTTAATCGCAGTAGTATTGGGAATCTCGTGGGTTTATTTTAATGGGCTCGATAAACAAGGTGTGGCTGTAGTTGGTTTAATACCGCAAGGATTGCCCTCATTTCAAACCCCTGTTTTCGAAATGGACACTATTAAACAACTGCTACCAACGGCACTTACCTTGGCTTTAGTTGCTTTTATGGAAGCTATTTCTGTAGCAAAAGCTATCGAAGAAAATCACAAAGAACATACAGTGGATCCCAACCAAGAACTTATTGCCTTGGGGAGTTCGAATATCGTAGGATCCTTTTTTCAGTCTTATCCTACCACAGGTGGATTTTCCAGAACCGCTGTAAATGATCAAGCTGGTGCAAAAACAGGAATGGCAGCATTGATTACTGCTCTTATAGTAGGCTTAACTTTAATGTTTTTTACCCAATGGTTTTATTACTTACCAAAAGCAGTACTAGCATCCATTATCATAGTNGCTGTAGTTAATTTAATCGATTTTAAATTTNCTGTTCGTCTATATAAAAAAAGAAAAGATGAATTCGCTATACTANTNCTAACATTTTTANCTACGCTATTTTTAGGTATTACTAAAGGAATCGGANTGGGTNTAGTGNTTTCTCTTTTATTGTTAGTTTACNGGGCCTCAAAACCTCATCACGCATTTCTAGGAAGGATAGGAAAAACCAATTACTTTAAGAANATCAATCGTTTCCCTGATGAAGTAGTTCAACGAGATGATCTTATCATTNTTCGTTTTGACGCTCAACTCTTTTTTGGAAATATTCAATATTTTAAAGAACTTGTTTCTAAGGCTATTGANGAAAAAGAANATACGGTTAAAGGTTTTATTATCAATATGCGTGCAGTTAATTATATAGACAGTACCGCTTCGGAACAACTTTATGAACTGATCCTCAGTCTTCAACAAAAAGGAATTCGAGTGATGGTAGTAGGGGCAATAGGCCCAGCAAGGGATTTATTGATTAAAAGTAAAATCATCAAAATCTTAAAAAAACAAAATTTATTTATCACCTCAGGTGATGCCACTGATGACTTTGATGGGGTTGCAAAAAAAACAGCCTTGCAAAAAAAACTCAGCCGTCAGAGTAATCCATAGAACTATATAACTCAAAAAATTCGAGACTATCAGAACTTTATTAATTTTGAACTATCAAAAGAACATCAGATGAAAATTGAACAAATCTATACTGGATGCTTGTCACAAGGCGCCTATTATATAGAAAGTAATGGAGAAGCTGCCATTATCGATCCTTTGAGAGAGGTTGCCCCCTACATTGAAAAAGCTGAAAAAAATAATGCCACTATAAAATATATTTTTGAAACCCACTTTCATGCAGATTTTGTGAGTGGTCATGTAACCTTAGCTAAAGAAACTGGAGCCACTATTGTTTATGGTCCTCAAGCAAAAACAGAATTTGATGCGCTCATAGCAAAAGATCAACAGGAATTTAAAATAGGAGCAATAAGCCTTACTGTTCTTCACACACCAGGTCACACTATGGAAAGTACAACCTATTTACTCCGAGATGCAAATAATAAAGACATCGCTATATTTAGTGGAGACACCCTTTTCTTAGGGGATGTAGGTCGTCCAGATTTAGCTCAAAAAGCAGCTAATCTCACCCAAGAAGATTTGGCTGGAATACTGTATGAAAGTCTTCGAAAGAAAATCATGCCCTTGGCAGATGATGTACTCGTATATCCTGCCCACGGAGCTGGTTCTGCTTGTGGTAAAAACTTAAGTAAAGAAACTGTGGGAACCCTAGGCGAACAGAAGAAAACAAATTACGCTTTAAGAGCGGACATGACAAAAGAAGATTTCATCAAGGAAGTCACCGATGGGCTTCTTCCGCCTCCTCAATATTTCCCTTTAAATGTAAAAATGAATAAAGAAGGATATGAGGATATTCAAACGGTTCTAGAATCAGGGACAAAACCTCTATCTCCAGAGGCCTTTGAAGTTGCCGCCAACGAAACGGGGGCTATAATTTTAGATGTAAGACACCAAGACGATTTTGCAAAAGGCCATATACCGCAATCTATCTTTATCGGAATTGATGGTGGATTTGCCCCTTGGGTAGGTGCTATGGTTGGAAATGTAGCTCAACCCATTTTATTGGTCACACCTGAAGGAAGAGAAGAAGAGACCGTTACCCGTCTTGCACGAGTTGGATTTGANAATACNNTAGGCTTTTTAAAAGGTGGAATTGAGGCTTGGAAAAATNCAGACAAGCAGGTTGATTTTNTTGAAGGAATTGATGCTGATGGACTTAANGAACTCATTGAAAAAAGCGAAATTGAAATATTTGATGTTCGAAAACCAGGGGAATACATTTCGGAGCATATTACTGAAGCTCATAGCACACCTCTTGATTTCATCAACGATCATATGAGCGTATTCCCCTCCAACAATTCCTTTTATATTCATTGTGCTGGCGGCTATCGCAGTATGATTGCAGCCTCCATACTTAAGAGTAGAGGAATTCACAATTTAATCGATGTCAAAGGAGGTTTTGGAAAAATAAAGGAGTCTGGGATTAAAGTTTCAGATTACGTTTGCCCTTCAACACTATAATTATTTAATACGACAACAATATGGAATGGATATTTAACCCTTGGCCTTGGNATATAGGTGGTCCAATGATTGCCCTGATCATGTTTTTACTACTCTATTTTGGTAAAAATTTTGGAATGTCTTCGAATTTGAGAACGTTTTGTACCATCTGTGGTGCAGGAAAATCAAATGAGTTCTTCAATTTTGATTGGAAAACCCAACAATGGAATTTATTGGTATCAGCAGGAGCAATAATTGGTGGTGCACTTGCTGCCCATTTCCTAAGTACTGATTCCAGTGTAGCCATNCATCCAGATACTATCACTAAACTTCAAGAGTTAAATATTAANAGTGCNGGTGTGTCCTACCTTCCTGAAGAACTTTTCAGCATAGAAGCGTTAATGCANCCTAAGGTCCTCCTTATCTTNTCAATTGGAGGCTTTTTAGTTGGATTTGGAGCTCGATATGCAGGTGGTTGTACTTCAGGTCATGCTATTTCAGGTCTGAGCAATCTTCAATTGGTNTCTCTTTATGCAGTCATCGGTTTCTTTATTGGAGGCCTTTTTATGAATCATCTATTACTTCCATTTATCCTATAAACATGAGACAATCTATATTTTTTTTAATCGGAATTCTTTTTGGAATAACCATGTTTAAGTCAGAAGCGGCGTCCTGGTTTCGNATCTATGAGATGTTTCAATTTAAATCATTTCACATGTATGGTATCATTGGTTCAGCTTTAGTTTTAGGAATACTAACGATTCAAATAATCAAACGCTTTAAACTAAAATCGGCCTACGGTGAACGTATTGTAATTCCAGCTAAATCTATGAGCTTTTCAAGATACGCCTATGGTGGGGTTATCTTTGGTCTAGGTTGGGGGCTTGCTGGAGCCTGCCCCGGTCCAATATTTACTCTTATTGGAGCAGGCTTTTACCCCATACTGGTCGTTTTGGTTTTTGCAATACTGGGAACTTGGGTATATGGATTAATAGCCAATAAGCTCCCCCATTAGTNCCCNTAATNTAAAATAAGTCTTTGTTTAATAACTAAATAAACAATACGAGACTGACAAAATGGCAATATCCATTGGATTTTTTGTAATTTTGCATTGCATTACAACAAAAATCTAACGTTTACTCTATGCCCGTCAAAGAAATTGAAAAAAATCCTAGCCTTCACAATGGAACACGGACTGAAGCTTCGCAAATAAAGCAATCATCAAGTTCTAAGCTAGCCTATATCGAAAGTTATGGATGTCAGATGAACTTTGCGGATAGCGAAGTAGTTGCCTCAATATTGACAGATGAAGGGTATCAAATTACACAAAGCTTAAATGATGCATCTCTAGTTTTAGTAAATACTTGTTCAATCAGAGAAAAGGCAGAGAAAACTGTCAGAAAACGCTTGGAGTATTTTAACTCCATAAAAAAAGACAAAACTGAAATGACTGTGGGAGTCTTAGGCTGCATGGCAGAACGCTTAAAACACCAGTTTTTAGAAGAAGAAAAAATTGTGGATTTAGTGGTNGGACCAGACGCTTACAAGGACATCCCAAATCTGCTCCAAGAAGTAGCACAAGACAGAGAAGCAGTTAATGTCCTCTTGTCAAAAGAAGAGACCTATGGAGATATTGCTCCNATTCGATTAAATTCAAATGGAGTTTCGGCATTTGTGTCCATTACACGAGGTTGCGATAATATGTGTACATTTTGTGTAGTCCCCTTTACTCGTGGTAGGGAGCGAAGCCGAGATCCCAAAAGTATATTGGAAGAGGTCAACGATTTGGCTCAAAAGGGCTATAAAGAAATTACCTTACTCGGTCAAAATGTAGACAGTTACCTCTGGTATGGAGGAGGGCTTAAAAAAGACTTTANTAAGGCCACTNCTCTTCAACAAAAAACAGCATTGCGATTTAATAATCTTCTCGCTTTAGTTGCTGAAGCTCAGCCCGGAATCAGAATTCGGTTTTCGACTTCCAATCCACAAGACATGTCTGTAGACGTATTGAAAGTAATGCAGAAGTATGACAATATTTGCAAGTACATCCATCTGCCTGTTCAATCTGGAAGTAACGCAATCTTAAAGAAAATGAACCGTCAGCATACCCGAGAGGAATATATGGCGCTTATTGATACCATTCGTCAGTTGATTCCTAACTGTGGTATTTCACATGACATGATCGCTGGTTTCCCTTCGGAAAATGAACAAGATCATCAAGACACTCTGGATCTAATGGATTACGTACAATATGATTTTGGATTTATGTTTGCCTATTCTGAAAGACCTGGAACCTTGGCTGCGCGAAAAATAGAAGATGATGTCCCTGATGAAATCAAGAAAAAACGTTTGAGTCAAATTATTGAAAAACAACAAGCGCACTCTAAGATCCGTACTCAAGCCTTCCTTGGCCAAACGGTTTGTGTGTTGATTGAAAAAGA
This sequence comes from Flavobacteriaceae bacterium TMED48, assembly GCA_002167945.1. Taxonomy (GTDB): domain Bacteria; phylum Bacteroidota; class Bacteroidia; order Flavobacteriales; family Flavobacteriaceae; genus MS024-2A. The sequence goes on from NHDB01000010.1 coordinate 31,696, forward strand.
ATCCAAACGTTCTAAAGAACAATGGAGCGGAAGAACTACTCAGAACACTGTGGTTGTCTTTCCGAAAAAAGAATTTAAAGTAGGAGATTTTGTAGAAGTGAGAATTACTGATTTTACCTCTGCCACATTGATTGGCGAAGCGGTAGAACTTTCAAAAAGAGTTTAATTATGGATTCATTACAAGGTGTCAAGCAGCGTTTCGGAATAATTGGAAACAATACTGGTTTAAACAGAGCATTAGAAAAAGCCCTACAGGTTGCAAGTACNGATATTTCTGTATTAGTTATTGGTGAAAGTGGGGTTGGAAAAGAAAATATTCCTAAAATTATCCATCAGTTTTCTCATCGAAAGCACTCAAAATATATTGCNGTNAATTGTGGAGCCATACCAGAAGGAACGATCGATAGTGAACTATTTGGCCATGAAAAAGGAGCCTTTACTGGAGCGACTCAAACTCGTTCTGGTTATTTTGAAGTTGCTGATGGCGGGACCATATTCCTCGACGAAGTTGGAGAACTTCCTCTTCCAACCCAAGTCCGATTACTTCGCGTATTAGAAACGGGTGAATTTATTAAAGTTGGATCTTCTAAAGTGCAAAAAACCAATGCCCGCATTGTAGCTGCGACCAATGTAAATATGATGGAAGCTATCGAAAAGGGAAAGTTTAGAGAAGATTTATACTACCGACTAAGTACTGTAGAAATAACCCTACCTCCTCTGCGAGAAAGAAAAGAAGATATCGTCTTACTTTTTAGAAAGTTTGCTTCAGATTTTGCTCAAAAGTACCATATGCCTCCATTGCAATTAGACGAGCATGTACAAGCATTACTTACCGAATACCGATGGAGTGGAAACATTCGACAACTCCGAAATGTAGCAGAACAATTGTCTGTTTTAGAGAAAGAGAGAAAGATAAATGCAGCTACAATGAGGACTTACCTACCCGATAGANGAAAACAGCTTCCGGCTGTTNTAGGTAAAAAAGAAAAAGAGAGTGATTTTTCATCNGAACGAGAGATTTTATACAAGGTTCTTTTCGATATGAAAAATGATTTAAACGATCTAAAAAAACTAACCTTAGACTTGATGAATAACGGAACTTCCGAAGGCGTACAGGAAAAAAATCAAGGACTTATAGAAAAGATTTATGGGAAGGAGTCTANCGATGCTACAGAAAGTGAAACTGAGGCATTAAGNCTGGCCACCTATGAANCTGAAGTTCCACAAATAACTAATGNAGAGCCCGTTGATAAATACGCCTATGCTGAAACCATAGAGGAAGAAGAACCGCTCTCACTTCAAGCTAAAGAATTGGAAATGATTAAGCAAGCCCTTATAAGATGCAACGGGAAACGAAAANTGGCTGCAAAAGAANTGGGTATTTCAGAGCGTACCTTATACCGGAAAATTAAACAATANGATCTCCATGAAGTTGAATCAAAATAAGTTTTTCAAATGGGCTTTTGTTTTGAGTATCNTTGTTGTTATTCAAGGCTGTGGGATCTATTCTTTTACAGGTGCCTCCATNCCCCCNGGTGTGACTACTTTCCAAGTTAACTTTTTTGAAAATCAAGCAGGGAATAGACCNGGCTCNACCGTTGAACCAGGATTGGATAATGAATTTACTAATGCACTTCAAGATCTAATTATGAACCAAACCAACCTTGATTTAGTAACTACTGATGGGCAGTTGATATATGAAGGTGAGATTACAGAATACAGCGTTACACCCATGTCTGCAACCGCTGAGATTACTGCAGCTCAAAACAGNTTAAAAATGTCTGTTGCTTTTCGGTTTGTCAATACTAAATTAGAAGAAGATGACTTTTNTAAGACCTATTCATTTTTTTATGATTTCCCGGCAGAGCTTCAAGTTTACGATGTAAAAGATGCTGCNCACAAAGAGATTTTTGATAGAATTACTCANGACATATTTAATGATACTTTAGCAAAATGGTAATTGACAGTGCTTCTCGTTTGATATCATTTTTAGAAGAGTTTGATTCCTCTGATAAAAATCATCACAAAATTTTAAGCGATCTTGTTGAACAGTACCCTCATTTTCATTTGATAAAGCCCTACTTTTTAAAAGGAGTTGAACAAAATCAACCNGAACGCTATGACGANATTTTGTCTCATACAGCAATCGCTACTTTTGATCGNCAAGTGCTTTATGAATTTTTAGAAACCCAGAAAAGCNANCCACTCCTTAAGACAANCATTAAAGAGCCCAAAGAAAAAGTTACTCAAGAAAAACNAAAAAAGAAGAAAAAAAAGAAATCNACTACNCCAGAANAAAAGAGCTTNGATAAACTCNCAAAAGAGCTGTCTTTTTCTGATTGGGCAANTTATCTNAGAGATTCNAATACAGCTGATCGACCTGATAAAATTGAAAATAAGTTTGAATTATTTGATAGCTTTTTAGAAAAAAAGNNAAAACTCAAACCCAAAAAANACTCCGTAAATAATGACGATTTAAGTNTCAAGAGTTTAGCANCTACTGATGAATTNATGACTGAAACTTTAGCTAAGGTATTTGTCAAACAGAAAAAGTTTGAAAATGCCCTTCAGGCCTATCAAATNTTGAGTTTGAAATATCCAGAAAAAAATAGTTTCTTTGCAGACCAAATAAAAGAGATAAAACGATTACAAAAACTGAAAGAATAAACGCATGAGTACATTTTCAATTTTTATTGCCCTTATTATAGTAGTTTGTTTCTTACTCGTTTTAGTTGTTATGGTTCAGAATCCTAAAGGTGGAGGCTTGTCTTCTTCTTTCGGAGGTGGATCGCAGCAAGTTGGTGGGGTACAAAAAACCTCTGACTTTTTAGACCGAAGCACTTGGATCCTAGCAAGTTTGTTATTAGTCTTAATCCTAATCTCTAACGTGACCCTAAGCCCAGGTAATACTTCTCAAGATTCTAAATTACTTCAAGAGGGAGCTACCCAGCAAACAATTCCAGAAATTATTCCTGAGAGTCAAGAAGTAATTCCAGAAGAAATCCCTGAGATACCAGAGATTCCAGTTCCTGAAGAGAATTAAAGTTATTATTGCCGAGCTGGTGACTGACATGCTGACATTTATCAGAACAAGTTGTCATGGTCATTTTGTATGGCATGATTTCTGAAAATAGGTTTACAAAATAAAAAATTAATCATGAGTAAAATAAGTATCAAGCCTTTAGCAGATCGTGTTCTAGTAGAACCTGCTGCTGCCGAGACCAAAACTTCATCTGGAATCATAATTCCAGACACAGCCAAAGAAAAACCTCAAAAAGGGACTGTAGTTGCTGTAGGAAAGGGAACTAAAGACAATCCGATCACAGTTGCTGTAGGAGATAGTGTTTTGTATGGTAAATACGCTGGCACTGAATTACAGCATGAGGGGAAAGACTACCTAATCATGAAAGAAAGTGATATACTCGCAATTGTTTAAAACCATTTAAATTAAAACACAATGGCAAAAAAAATAGAATTTGATATAGAAGCAAGAGACGGCATCAAACGTGGTGTTGATGCACTTGCAAACGCTGTAAAAGTAACCTTGGGTCCCAAAGGGCGCAATGTGATCATCGGTAAAGCTTTTGGAGCTCCACAAGTGACTAAGGATGGGGTAACCGTAGCTAAAGAGATTGAATTGGAGGATGCCTTAGAAAATATGGGGGCACAAATGGTAAAAGAAGTAGCTTCTAAAACCAACGATTTAGCAGGAGACGGGACAACTACCGCAACCATACTCGCTCAAGCCATCGTAAAAGAAGGTTTGAAAAATGTTGCTGCAGGTGCAAACCCACTAGACCTGAAAAGAGGAATTGACAAAGCTGTTGAAGCCATTGTTGAGACTTTGGGCAAACAGACTGAAGCCGTTGGGGACTCCTCTGAAAAAATTAACCAAGTTGCTAGTATTTCAGCAAATAACGACGCAACTATTGGTGCGTTAATTACAGAAGCTTTCGAAAAAGTTGGAAAAGAGGGTGTTATAACTGTTGAGGAAGCTAAAGGAACTGACACTTATGTGGATGTTGTTGAAGGGATGCAATTTGATCGTGGATACCTATCTCCTTATTTTGTGACAGACTCTGAAAAAATGGAAGCCGATCTTGAGACTCCATACATTCTTTTGTACGATAAAAAAATATCGACTATGAAAGATTTACTTCCCGTTTTAGAGCCTGTAGCTCAAACAGGAAAGCCTTTAGTAGTAATTGCTGAAGATGTTGATGGCGAAGCCTTAGCAACTTTGGTGGTAAACAAACTCCGAGGTGCATTGAAAATTGCTGCAGTAAAAGCACCAGGTTTTGGTGATCGTAGAAAAGCCATGCTTGAAGACATCGCCATTTTGACTGGAGGTACTGTAATTTCTGAAGAACGCGGATTTACACTTGAAAATACAACAATCGAAATGTTAGGTACCGCTGAAAAAGTTACCATCGATAAAGACAATACTACTGTTGTAAATGGAAACGGTTCAAGTGACGATATCCAAGCGAGAGTTAATCAAATCAAGGCTCAGATAGAATCAACTACTTCTGACTACGACAAAGAGAAACTACAAGAACGTCTTGCAAAACTCTCCGGAGGTGTAGCTGTTCTTTATGTGGGAGCTCCCTCTGAAGTTGAAATGAAAGAAAAGAAAGATCGTGTAGACGATGCGCTCCACGCAACTCGTGCTGCTGTAGAAGAAGGAATTGTCGCTGGAGGTGGTGTTGCTCTATTAAACGCCAAAAAAGCTCTTGACAAAATTAAACCTGATAATGCTGATGAAGCTACTGGAATCCAGATCATCAATAAAGCGGTTGAAGCACCTTTGAGAACTATAGTAGAAAACTCTGGAGGAGAAGGATCTGTAGTAGTTTCTAAGGTAGATGAAGGCAAAGACAACTTTGGTTATAACGCCAAAGAAGGTTCTTACGTTGACATGCTTAAAGAGGGAATCATTGATCCTAAAAAAGTTACACGTGTAGCGCTTGAAAATGCTGCTTCTGTTTCTGGCATGATACTCACCACAGAATGTGCACTTATTGACATTAAAGAAGATGCTCCTGCTGTACCACCAATGGGTGGTGGTGGCGGAATGCCTGGAATGATGTAA
>NHDB01000054.1 GCA_002167945.1 Flavobacteriaceae bacterium TMED48
AGGACCATAGCTCAGTTGGTTAGAGCGCTACCTTGACATGGTAGAGGTCGGCGGTTCGAATCCGCCTGGTCCTACCAAATCAAAGACTTAGAGAACACGACACATACCTTGTTTAGACTACAAGACCCTAACCCTTCCATATATGGGATAAGTTGTGTGCTGCTCTCTCAGCGTCCGGCGTTGTGATATGTGAGTATCGCTCCATTGATTTGGAACTCTCCCAGCCCCCCAAATGCATGATCAGCCGNTCATCTTCCTGATCGAGCGCCGACTTCCGGCAATTAGTAGTGGGCGTANACAAACTACTGCATTAACAATATCGGATCCGGGAGCGCTCTCCTTCTTGAAGTAGAAATTTGATCAAAACAGAATCGCGTTACTACTCGGGTTTTTTCCTTCAGGCCGCCATTCGAAACGACAGCAACCGTGTGAAAAAGGGCTTAGCTCAAGCTGATGCCTGCTGCCGATAGTCGGCGGGTGTGGTCGAATTCCACCGTTGGAAGGCTCTATGGAAGTTGGTGGCTTCGGAGTAGTTGAGAAGGTCTGCTATTTCCACGACGCTGAGTGTTGTTTTACTCAGATAATTCCTGGCAAGGGTGTTCTTGATGTCATCGAAGATTGTGCGGAAATTTGTTCCCTCGGCCGTCAGGCGGCGCCTGAGCGTGCGTTCGGTAATGTGTAGGTTTTCTGCGACTTTAGCGATACTAAGAAAGCTTCCGGCTGAATGAATGAGCAAGCGGCGCACGTTGGCGGTGGTTTCATCGACCTCTGTCATTCCGCTGACTAATTCCTCGCACTCCTGGCTGAACAGTACGTTAGTCGTTGGGTCTCCAGTTCTTACCCGTTGGCGTAACCACTGATCGGGCATGAATATCTGGGTGTGTTCCTTTTCAAACTCCATTGGGAGCGGCCAGTTTTTCTCATAGACGCCAAAGTGCGCGGGTTTGGGATAACTGAAATGCACCCTGATGCCTTCAGCTGGCCTGGCGACCAGCAATTTACTTGCAAAGTGCATTTGAGAGAAAGCGAGTTCTGTGACGAGCATTTTCTGGTAACTGGTGCCAGTGTCCTGCTGCAGGCGAAGGACTATCCCATCTTTGCTAACTGATCGATGCCAGCTGCAAGATTTTAGAAACGTTTGTCCATAGCGAAGGAAGAGCTCCAGAGCGGCGCCCATGTCAGAGCAGCTCATGAGCGCGAAACCATAGGCACCATATCCGGCAAGATCCAGGCCATTGCCTATTTTTATGGCTAGTGTCGTGTCGCCGGACATCGCCACGGCTGTTTCGAGAACCTCATGCGNAGTAGGGGGCGATTGTGCGCTGGCGGTCGCTCCACCGCCCAGACTGGCGTTCCCAATCACTTCAAGAGGGTTGATGCCCAGGCTCGCCAACCTGTCTCGAAAGGCCTTGATGACNGTGGCGTGCAGTGCGTTAAATGCCATGGGTTTTGGTCCTCAATGCCCGGATCTACATCGACCGCCGAGCTATTATAGCAATCATTTTTTGCGCGGTTTCCATGCCTGAATTCTGATTCTGCCCGGAAATAAAGCGTTGCTCAGCATCAATAGCCACGTGGGTCGCGAAAACATCACGAAAAGCCGTTTGGCTTTCAAATACCGCACCGGCTCTTCGCAGTTCCGTCTCAGGGTGCATCGGTGTCAGTTCAATTCCTAGCTCTTTGACTTGCTTGTCTGTGACCCCGGTCATCGCACGGCCGGCGATCAGCTTGTTGCCCTCACGGTCTTTTACATTAATCAGACCAAGAGCACCGTGACAGACAGAACCAATCAGCGGTTCTTTAGGACCGTAATATGCTTCACCAATTTTATTGGCCAACACTTCTGAATAGCCGAGATCGTAAGCGGCGCCCCAACCACCGACAAGGAAAATAATGTCATATTGGTTGAAGTCTACATCATCTATCGGCAGTGAATTTTCCACCTTGGCAATCAGTGCAGGGTCATTTAGGTAACGCGTGTCTTCGGGCGTGATCGCGGTCCGGCGCAGCCCACCTGGATCCACAGGCACCTGGCCGCCTTTAATGCTGGCGACATCAACCTTCATGCCCGCCTCCAGATAGCTGTAATAAGGATGCGTTAATTCTGAAATTGCGATACCCGTTGCCTCGCCTGTCGTTTCACCCGGCGCACTGAGCACCCCGTGACTGGTGGTTACAACAAGAGCGCGCTTACCGGCGGGCAACTGGTGAGTCTCCCCAGTATATTCCGGGTGAAGGCCCAAACTGTGCATGATGGTAGGCAATGCCAAGATAAAAGCGGCGAACAGCGCAATGCACGCTGCTCCTATTTTCAATAGTGTCTTCTTCATTGTTTGATCTCTGATATCAATGGAATTCCAGTTCGCTGTACTTGCTAGGCTTGAGTTTTAAGCTGACAAAGTCTTTGGTGTACCTGTCGTTATTCACCCAGGGTTCCCTGTCACCGTTCTTGGGCATGATTTCGCGCGCTCGCAGCACATAGCCCGCGTCAAAGTCCAGCAATGGCGCCTCATTCATTTCGTCGCGTAGCGTTGGAGTGACGTGACTAATTGCCTCGCGCTCCATCTTCTGCAGGAGTCCGCAGACGTAATTCGCGGTGAGACCGGTTTTCAGTGTCCACGAGGAGTTTGTGTAACCAACGCTCATGGCCATATTGGGCACACCTGAGAGCATCATGCCCCGGTACACAAATCGCTCTGTTAGATCGACTTTCTCACCATCGATGCTGTAGGCAATATCGCCACCGAACTTCAGTTGCAGGCCGGTCGCCACAATGACAATGTCTGCGTCCAGCTGCTTGCCGGACTTAAGAGCGATGCCTGAGCTATTGAAGTGATCTATGTGGTCGGTCACCACTTCAGCCTTGCCTTCACGGATGGCGTTGAACATATCTCCATCGGGCACGGCGCACAGGCGCTGATCCCAGGGTTTGTAGTTGGGCATGAAGTGAGTGTCCACATCGTAATACGGGCCCAGTTCTTTGCGCACCTCGTTGAGCAGGTAACGGCGTAAGCCTTGTGGGTTCTTTCTGGAGAGGCGGTAGATGTATTGCTGCAGTAATACTTTCTTCCAGCGAATTAAGCGGAACACCCAGCCGTTTGGTAGGTATTTCGCCAGGGGCTTGAGCCAGGGATCCTCGGCGGGCACGTTGGCGATATACGTCGGAGAGCGCTGTAGCATCACCAGGCTTGCAGTGTCGTCAGCCATGCTCGGGACCAGTGTGACCGCTGTGGCCCCACTGCCAATGATCACCACACGCTTATCTTTGTAATCCAGCTTTTCTGGCCAGAACTGGGGATGGACAATCTCCCCCTGAAAATTATCTATTCCCGCGAATTCAGGGGTATATCCCTGCTCGTAGTCGAAGTAACCGGTGCAACTGAGAATAAACCGGCACTGGATGGTTAGCTGCTCTTCGGAGTCTGAGCGTGCACTTGGAGATCGCGAAACCGTCACGGTCCATAATTTATCTTGTGAAGACCAGTGGGCTGAGACGACCTTGTGGTTGTAGCGGATGAGCTGATTGAGACCGTACTCTTCGGCAGTTTCTCGGATGTACTTGAGAATCGTGTCGCCGTCGGCGATGGCGGATTTAGCAGTCCAAGGCTTGAAGCCATAGCTGTAGGTGTACATATCGCTGTCTGAACGAATGCCTGGATAGCGGAATAGGTCCCAGGTGCCGCCACTCACCTGACGAGTCTCCAGTATGGCTAGTTTCAGCTGGGGCATTTTGCGACGAAACTGACAGGCGCTGCCGATACCAGCAAGACCTGCACCTATTACAAGAACGTCAACAAACTCGGGTTNACCGGACATAGGGGTGTCTTCAGCATTTCTTGGAGTGCCGGGAGCATAGACGTGTTCCGAACGAGAAAATATATCATATTCGGACAGGTAGATTTAACCNCTTGGGCGGACACAAAAAGCATAGGGTATACACCTCTTGCCAAACGTAGTGAATGCCAAACCAAGGTGTAAAGCGCTCCGAGAATGTCCGAATATGATAAGCGTTTCATTGAGCAGGTCGATATAGTTGCTCAGTCATATAGGAAATGAAGCTCTACAGCCCCCGAAGCCTATGCCGCTTAGCACTCTGGCCGATGGTGTCTCGGGCATGGGGGCAGCCTGTTCTATCGCTGAAGATGCCGGCAAATAGGAATAGAGAGAAAAATGAAGTCAATACCGATAAAAAGTATTGCTGCCCTGACCGTAGCTTTAGCCCTAGCTGGCGGCAGTTACTGGCAGATCAACTTCAATAAAGATTGGCGTGAACAATATGCCTACACCAAAGGTGTGGACGCACTGATCTACGCATTTCCCTATTATTTGAACACAGTGCTCCGCTACAAGTGGGGTCAGCCTGAAGCGCCAGAGGGTCAGCAAGTACCAGAGGACGCGATAAACAAGTTCTGGCACGCGACGTTTGTCGATCCCAAAAACTATCGCGACGGCGGCGCCCCGAATGCCGATACGCTCTATTCACCAGCCTGGGTTTACGCCAAAGAACAGCCGATCATCATTACGGTACCGGAGATTCCGGGTAATCGGTATTTTGCAATTGAACTGGCGGGTTTTGATTCAGACAATTTTGCTTATATCAGCAAGCGCCTCCACGGCAATGGTGGCGGAAATTACGCCATCGTTCCGCCGAATTGGCAGGGAGACTTACCTGAAGATGTGGAGTTTGTGGCTCATAATCCGACGCCTTGGTTTTATGCTATGGCCAGAATTTATGCTGACTTCAATGACCCCAGTGATCAGGCAGAGGTAGCGGCGATCCAGTCAAAAATGCAGATTGTAGGCTTGAATGACTGGGGTACAGAAAATCCACCCAGGCCTGCGCACCCGCCTGTTCCCGATGTCGGCGATCTGAGTGAAGTACTACTTGAAACCGATGTAGTCAGTTACATCAAAAAAATGGTGATGTCTGATCCTGCGTCTTTCTGGGATATCGTCAATCGCGCTATGACCGTCAATGGTGTAGCGGAGCGTGATCAGCGCTATTTGAAAGATTGGGCCGAGTTACATATTGGGCCTGACCAGGATGTATCCCAGGCTGAGGACAATGAGCAAGCCGGCCTAGCCAAGGCGGTGTTCGATGGCATCATGATCATGCGCGCCCATGCCACCTCCGAAGAGAAAAAGGTCAACGGTTGGGGTGTGCCGCCAGTGGGCTTCGGGCGCTCCGGCGTTCACGGTAATTTTTATATCCGCGGAGTCATTCAGTCGATGCGGGGCATCGTCGCCAACGATGCCGAAGAAGCCATGTATATGGCCAGGGATAAAGATCAAAATGGCGACCGCATTATCAGCAAGCATACCTACGAACTCCACTTCCCGTCGGGACAAACTCCGCCAGCAAAATATTTCTGGTCACTTACAGTTTACGACCAGGAAGCCAACCTGATGCTGAATGACTATGACCGCTATGCCATCAGTGGCAACTCAGAGGACTTGATCTACGAAGACGATGGCAGCTTGCGGATTCTGATCGGCGGCAAGCCTCCTGAGGGAAGGACTGGCAACTGGTTGCCGGCCGGTGAGTCTTTCACTCGAGTTAACTTGAGAGTCTATGGCCCCGAGAAAGCAATGATTGAGCGAACCTGGAAACCGCCTCAGTTGAAGCGGCTTTAGAGTGTCCGAATATGATATGTGTTTGCTTGAGTAGGTAGATACAGTCAAGCTTTCTCAAAAAAATGAAGTTCAACGCCTCTGGCTGACTGGAGTGTGTGCGTTATGCTTAAGAAAATCTCTCTGGTGCTGTCTGCTGTCCTGGCCCTGGGCGTTGGCTTTATTGCTGTCAAATTTTTGGTCCCCATGTACACCGTACTCGATAAGGCGGGGCCCGGCAGTGCACCGCGCGACCTCGCATTGCAGGATGACAGTAGGGTAGAGGCGCCATTTGGCGACGCGCATCCGGCTTTAGCCGAAGGGCAGGCTTCTTCCGAAAATATGACTGCAAGCGAAACGAAGCTCTACTGGGGCGAGTTACATTTGCANACGGCTGAGAGTTTTGATGCCAGCATGATGGGCAACAAACTCAGCATTGAGGATGCCTACCGTTTTGCNAAGGGCGANCCNCTGGTAGGAGCNGGNGGCGAGACTATGCAGNTGAGTCGTCCCCTGGATTTTGTNGCGATNACCGATCATGCAGAAGGTTTCGGTACNCGAACNCACTGCTCCGACCCAAACCTGTCGCTTCCCGAACGCGCGGCTTGTGGGTTGACGGGGCTGGATAACCCGGCCCTGTTCTCGATTTTTGTCGACGGCGCGCGTGGCACAGCCGAGCCTGGTGATCCATCGAAGCCTGCAGGGGTTTATCAGCCTGAATTACGTCAGNCTCTTGCACTGAACACCTTCCCAACCTGTAAGCCAGGAGAGCGTGCGGCTCAGCGGTGTTACGAAAATACTTATAGCGACTGGGCACGTTATGTACGCCTAGCAGACGCGTATTATGAGCCCGGCAAGCTAACAACACTGATCGCATACGAGTTTTCTCCCACACTACCAGACCAAGGTAAACACCATCGCAATATTATTTTCCGCTCAAATATTGTGCCTGATCGGGCCATTTCCAGCTTTGATGTACCCAATGCGATCGAACTTTGGAAGGGGCTGGAAGCTAATTGCGACAAGACCAACGGCTGTGATTTCCTCACCATACCCCATAACTCCAACAAGGCCTGGGGGCTGACTTATTCGCGTTATACCTGGGATGGTCAGCAATACAGCGAGGATGACTGGCGCCTACGACAAAAGCGCGAACCCCTTACCGAGATCTTCCAGATTAAAGGTTCTCAGGAGTGTGCGCTGGGTGTCGGTGCAACGGATGAAGAGTGCGCCTTTGCCCAGGTGCTGGATCCCTGCCAGCCGGGAGAGACGACCGGCTGCGCCTTCCAAACTGGCTTTGTTCGTCAAGGTATGAAGGTGGGNCTGGAACTTGAGCAGGAGCTTGGCTTCAACCCGCTACAAAATGGTTTTGTAGCGGCAACAGACAGCCATAACTCCAATCCGGGGGATGTGGAGGAGTGGGACTTCCGTGGATCGGCAGGCACGGTTCAATCTCCCGCATTACGCCGTCTTCGGGTAAACAACTTTGACGGTAAGGCCTATCGCTCCATGATTAAATTCAATACTTCCGGTGGCCTTGCCGCAGTATGGGCCCCCGAGAACACCCGGGAGGCCATTTTCGACGCGCTCGCTCGTCGCGAAACCTATGCCACCTCCGGTCCNCGCNTCGCGCTGCGCTTTGATGCTGGTTGGGGCATTGATGAAGCGATGATCGACGACCCGGGTCTGGTGCAACATCTAGAAGCTGCGGCCGTACCTATGGGTTCGGTTCTTGCCACCAGCGGTCAACCACGGTCGCCAAAGTTCAGTGTATGGGCGATTCGCGACCCTCTGGATGCCCCCTTGCAGCGTATTCAAATGGTCAAGGGCTGGATTGATGATGCGGGCCACACNCATGAAAACGTGGTCGATATTGCCTGTGCCGATGGCCTGCAAGTTGATCCGACCACCGGCCGCTGCCCAGATAATGGCGCCAGNGTTGAGTTGTCTACCTGCCAGTACAGTGCCGGCTCCGGTGCTACTGAATTAAAAACTGTTTGGCGCGATCCGGATTACGATCCGAATCAAAGTGCCTTTTACTACGCGCGCGTGTTAATGAACCCGACCTGTCGCTGGTCAAGCTTTGATGCTATTCGCCTTGGCAGGGAACCTGACCCGAGGGTACCGGCCACGATTCAGGAAAGAGCCTGGTCCTCGCCGGTCTGGTTACGCCCCTAGACTTTCTCAAAGACTTTTCAGAGGTAAAACCAAAGATGAAACCCTCCCGTTCGATATTACTTTTTAAAGTTCAAATGATTGGCAGTTTTTGCAAAACCGTGCGAGGCTCTTGGGGTCTGGACGAGGCTAAACGCGCCCTGTTTTCCTTGACATGGTAGAGGTCGGCGGTTCGACCAAGCGCAAGTCCACGAGCGTTAAGCAACAAGCGTCNCAGACGCGCAGCTTGCTATTCGCCTCGTCTCTCTTAATCAAAGACTTGTGTAATTGAAAATTGGGNTAAAGCGTAGGAAAAAGAAATATTCAACCGTTAGCCCAACAAACCAACGTATTTGGTGATCCGCTGCAATCCTGTTCTATGGATCCACTCACCGGCTTTTTTCGGACTGGGTGTTGTGACGCGGACTCCGAAGACATCGGNAAACACTTTGTCTGCGCCCGTGTCGATGATGTTTTTCTANAGTATTCGCTCAGTCAGGGTAANGACCTTATTACACCNCGACCGGAGTTTGGTTTTGCCGGGNTAAGCGCCGGTGANCAATGGTGCGTCTGCGCTAATCGNTGGTTGCAGGCTCTCAATGCTGGTTGTGCGCCAGCGGTGATGCTGACCTCGACCAATGCAAGGGTTTTGCAGCTTATTGATCTGGCGACACTCAAAGCCCATGCAGTCGACTTAAACTGAAATTGTTTTTCTCTTCTTAGAGGGCGAAATAGGAGCCGTGGTTCATTCTTCGGACCCTCGCAAAGTTGGTCGAAAATGGCGCGCTTTACGGTCGTTTGAGAGAAGGGCCCTCCATTTGCACGATAGAGTTCGGCGGTTTGACCAAAGGCGAGTTCGCGACCGATTAACAACAAGCGTCGCAGACGCCTCGTCTCACAATTCCCCGCCTATGTATTAACCACCAAATAAACGGATCAGTCTGAATAAACAGCCTGCTCAAAGCTCGCGAGCGTGGAAATCGTTGCAGCGTCATAAAATGGCAGAATCTGCGTCCCAAATATGCCGTAAAGATCAGAATCTCTATCGATCCAATAATACGTGTTAAAGAGTCCGGCCCACGAGCCGGTATTTGCTCGTCTGCGGCTAGGCAAACCCTCCGGGGGGATTAAAAGGGCCAAACCCCATGTTGCAGAAGGCCCCAAGGGCAAAGCCCGCACGT
>NHDB01000055.1 GCA_002167945.1 Flavobacteriaceae bacterium TMED48
TCCCACTAACAGCTACAGAATCCTTAAATAAAGCAACACTTCCATATATTCTTGAGTTAGCCAATAAAGGAGTCGAAACTGCTATCAATGAAAATCCTCATCTAGCAAACGGTTTAAATATTCAAAACGGTCAAATTATTCACGAGAGTGTGAGAGAGGCATTAATAAATACATAATAAATCAATCTGGTATAGAATTAAATTTATGAAATTCCTATACCTATTTTTTACAATTATCAGTGTTCAAGTTTTTTCAGCTGATGAAGCTAAAGATAAATTTATCCAAAAAAATCCAGAAAGAATATTGTTTGTAGGAAATAGCTATTTATATTATAACGATAGTCTTCACAATCATTTTAGAAGAATGGTGGAGGAAGCATTTCCAAATAAGATAGATAATCTTGAATTCAAATCAGCAACAATTGGTGGATCAAGATTATCCCACCACAACATAGATCATTTACTCAATCATAAAAATCTATCTGTATCCAAACCTTTTGATTTAGTTATTCTCCAAGGTGGAAGCGGAGAAGTCCTAACAAAAAAATCTAGAAATGAGTTTGCCAAAGAATCTCGTAAATTAATAAAAAAAATAAGAAAAGCAGGTTCTGAGCCAGCTTTATATATGATTCATGCATACAGTAAATCTCACAATAAATATGATCCCAATATGATTAATAAAGTTATTAAAACTTATGAAGCATCAGGAAATAAAAATAATGTATTAGTTATTCCTGTTGGATTAGCCTTTGAGAACGCTTATAAATTAAATCAGACTGTCCAATTACATAAATCTTTTGATGGATCCCATCCAGATATGCTTGGCACTTATCTTGCAGCGTGTGTTTTATATGCAGCTATATATAACAGAGACCCGACTTTAATCGATTACAACTACTTTGGCACTATCAGTCATGAAGATAGAGATTTCCTTCAAAAAGTAGCAAAGAATACTGTAGAGGAATATTACAATATAAAGTTATATAGCAATAATTAGCTAGCTTCAATAATCCCAGATGTTGCGCTTTGTTCTTCTGATATAGATCTGATAGATTTATATAAAGTACACGCTCTGGTTTTCTCATTATAAGTAAATGCAACTGTCTTGCTTTTACTAGCAGCATAGACACCACATTTCTCAACAGATCTATATTTTGCTGTGTCTCTAATGACAGATATTTTACCATTAATAGTGAAACCTTCTTTAATTTCAATCTCTGATAGAGCCATACCAGGAATTAATATAATAGATGCAAGTAATAATTTTTTCATGTTTGTTCTCTGTTATTAATTTTAATTTAAAAATTTTACAATTCTTATGTAAAAAAATTGCAATATTTATGTGAACCTATTGCAATTTCTATGCCAAAAAGTTGCAATTTCTATGCCAAAAAGAATTAATCTTACATATACAACAAAGTTGCTGTAATCTATGACTATGAAAAATTTGTATTTAATTAAATATATTTTTTGCTTCTTAGTGCTTTCAATGCCTTCATTAAAAGCTAGTGAATATGTATTGGTACCAGATAGTTACCTTGATGTTCAAACTGGTCAGTTAGTTAAAGGAAATATATTTATAAAAGATAATAAAATTATTGCGATTTCAAATGAAAANAAACTTTTAGATAAGAAAAAAAATATTATTTATTTAGATGATCTCGTTCTTGTCCCTGGGTTGATGGATGCGCATGTACATTTAATTGGTAATAATGAATTAAATGGATATCAGTCCATTGGAGAGTCTTCGCAAATGGCAACTATTTATGGTGTTAAGAATGCTCGAAATACTCTTCTANCNGGATTTACNACTGTAAGAAATGTTGGCGCAGGNCATTTTGCAGATGTTGCTTTAAGAGATGCTATCAATGTTGGTGTCATAGCTGGACCAACAATGTTAGTTTCTGGACCTACTNTAAGTATTACAGGAGGTCATGGTGATAACAATTTATTACCATTTCATAATCATGGTTCTTCAGAAAAGCATAGCATTGTTGATAATCCTTGGGATGCTAGAAAAGCAGTAAGAGTTAATCGTAAATATGGANCAAATTTAATNAAATTTACTGCAACTGGTGGAGTCATGTCTAAGAATACTGATCNAAATGCTAGACAATTCACCTTTGAAGAAATGAAGGCTATTGTTGATGAGGCTCATAGTCACGGTATGAAAGTTGCGGCACATGCTCATGGACTAAANGGTATTCAAGCAGCAATTAGAGCGGGCGTNGATTCAATAGAACATGCAAGTTTTATTGACNAGGNNGCTGTTATTGAGGCTATTAAAAGTGGCACATACTTATCNATGGATATATATGTTTCTGACTATATTTTAGGTGAGGGTGTAAAAAAAGGTATTCTTGAAGAATCATTAGAAAAAGAAAGAAAGGTCGGTAAGATTCAAAGAGAAAATTTTAAAATGGCAAACTCTATGGGAGCAAAAATGGTTTTTGGAACTGATGCTGGTATCTATGATCATGGTGATAATGCAAGACAATTCAAATATATGGTTAGATGGGGTATGACACCGTTACAAGCGATTCAAGCTGCAACAATAAATACTGCAGANTTATTTGGGCTTACTAGTGTTGGTGAAATTAAAATAGGCTATGANGCTGATATTGTTGCTGTATCAGGCANCCCTTTGGAAGATATTTCAAGACTTGAAGANATTAGATTTGTTATGAAAGAAGGAAAAATATATAAGCAATAACTCTAGTTTATATATGAAGATTCCAATTTANTATTTAGATGCATTTACNGAGGAGCTTTTTTCAGNNANNCCTGCTGCCGTAATATTTTCNGANATAGAGGATTCAAAATTAATGCAACAAATTGCTNCTGANAATAACTTNTCAGAAACAGCATTTATTAATAATTCAGACAACAAATATTCAATTAGATGGTTTGCTCCAGGTTGTGAAATCGATTTATGNGGACATGCTACTTTGGCATCAGCTTATGTATATTTTCAATATATTAATTNAGGTGCAACAACATTNGAGGTTAATTCAATTAAACATAAAAACTTAANAGTAACCAAAGACAAAGATNTGTTATNTCTAAACTTTCCAGTCGACAAATTAATAGANCAANACAATTATGATGAAATAGAGGAAATGATAGGAGTGAGACCNATATATATTTGCAAGGGAAGAGATGATTATNTAGCTATTCTAAAATCACAAANAAATGTAGAGAATTTANATCCAGATTTNATGAAATTAAAANATTTAGACTCAAGNGGCTTNATAGTTTCTGCNCAGGGTANTGATTGTGATTTTGTTTCAAGATGCTTTTTCCCCAGAACTGGAGTTGATGAAGATCCTGTAACTGGTTCAGCACATACTTCACTTGCAGCATATTGGGCCAAAACTTTAGCTAAAAATACTCTNAGCGCAAAACAGTTATCAGATAGAGGTGGTGAGCTAAGTTGTGAGCTAAAAGACAACAGAGTTCTNATTGGCGGAAAGGTTGTTGAATATATGCAAGGCTTTATTTCGCTTTAATCACNTAAACAAAAGATCTTNATTCTNAAATTTATAAAAGATGGTCGTTGCTAAGTTATCTTTTTTAAAGACTATCAAATNGTGAAAAAAACTTGTAAAAAGCTATTTTCTCTAATAATATCAACTATTGAGCGCAAATTTTTGTGCAATATTTATTAAATTATATTCATTTATGGGGATATTTATGAAAAACCGTAATTTTCTATTAACTGCATTTTTAGCAGTTCCGTTTTTTTTAACTTCTGANAATGTCATTGANACTGATGANGACTCAGTTTCAAGTGAAAGNGAAGAAGTTGTTGCTGAGCAAACNGTTGCAGAATCATCTGATTCNGATGCTTCGCTAAGCATTTTTGAATCTGAAAGTAGTGTTGAGGAAGTAGTTGTTACTGGTTCNAGNATAAAAAGATCNACTTTTGATTCTATAGCTCCGCTTCAAATTATTACNGGAGACGTATCTAGAGAAGTTGGTCTGATAGACCCGGCTGATATNCTCCAAGATTCAACTATGGCTACAGGTCAACAAATTGACCAAACATTCCAAGGATTTGTTTTAGANAATGGTCCAGGNGCNTCAACTTTAAGTTTACGTGGTCTAGGTAGTGGCAGAACTCTGCTATTAATGAATGGAAGAAGAATAGGNCCTGCTGGTGTTGAAGGTGCTCCATCTTCACCTGACTTAAACTTACTCCCAGGTTCATTAATTGAAAGATATGACGTTTTATTAGACGGTGCTTCATCTGTTTACGGTTCAGATGCTGTCGGTGGTGTAACAAACGTTATTTTAAGATCAGATTTTGATGGNTTTGAGGCTGAACTTTATACCAAAGATTCATATCATCAACCTGGATTAGGTGANGATATGACNTTTAANATGACNTATGGTTATAACTCAGACAGATGGTTTNTTGGNATGGGTTATGAAAAATCAGTTAATCCTGAGGTTAAGTTAAGAGATAGACCGTGGACAGCAGACTGTGAGGTCGATTATGAAATTACAGAAGATGGTGAGATAAGAACNATTAACCAAGAGGTAGTTGTNGACTATGGTTTCTTACCAATGGATTGTAAATTNACTGGTTATGGTGGTCAGGTGNTTACTCCTGGANTTAAGAGGANNNGGATTTGGNCCTTTATACTTAACATATAAAGATGGTTATGATTTNGNTGGTTTTCCNAATTGGATGATAGAGGAAATTGGTGGAGTTTATCCTGACTTTATTGGTGATGGTCAGCCTGATTCAAACTTTGCTGAAATTAATACTAACGGTAAAGATAATTTTAGTTCACTTTCATCAGAGCTTGATACGCAAGCATTCATGGCTTTTGGTGAATANAACTTTGAAGGAGAAGGTAATCATACTTTCTTTTTTGAAGCAAACTATGGCCAAAGAGAAACCTATTCAATATCAGGTGTAGCATCTGTTTCACCATACGTTCCGGCAAATCATCCTTCCAATATTTGTAATCCTGATTCAGTAAATTACATTGATTGCTGGGCTGCTATAGAAGCGTTGCACCTAGATCCAGCTTATCNGGCCCAGTATAATGCTGTAGATGCCTTTGGTANCACAGTTGGATNCGATTCAAGCAATAGAGGATTTTTCAATGGTTCGTTANTAGGTCCTGATTCCGTTTGGTNTGATCCAACTCAAGCTTTAACANTTGGTGATGCATATGGACTATACATTGGAGAGGGCATCGGTTATGTTCCTACTGCTCATAATTATTATTGTGGGCTTCCAGGNTTCATAGCCTATACTGACTTTGCCTTTGGTGAATATTTCNTGGATGATTACTCANNTNNNGGAACTGTGTNTGGCCCTTATCCTATTGGATCCATGGGATATGGTGATGATTGTTACCCTAAAACAGTTGGCGAAAGAACAGACTCAGTTCCNCTAAAACCATATATAGGAATACTAGGAGATAGAACTGAGGTTGTAACCGATGTTGAACAAGTAAGATTAGTATTGGGTATGAAAGGTGACTTAACAATCGATGGTTATGAAGATTGGAGTTANGAAGTATCTGCTTATAGAACTGAGAGTTCAGNTGTATCCTCTAGAGCAGGCTTAAGAACAGATAAGTTATCCTTAGCACTTGGATGGGATCCTAGTGCTCCAGTTCCTGCAAATAATNGNGATATATTTGACTATGCCTTGAGTGCACCATGTGCNGTTGATGAAATTAGCCGATNCCTCAGCNNTNGAATCTGATGTTATGGATGGATGTGTGCCGTTTGATATTTTCTCACCAACTTTATATCAGGGTATTATTGGAGACTTTGGAACTCAAGCAGAAAGAGATTATCTTATTGATCAATCAGTATTTACAACTGACATCGATCAAACCGTTTTAAGTGGCTACTTAACTGGTACTATTGGTGAAGTTCAGGGTGGGACAGTTGGCGCGGTTATAGGTGCTGAAATGAGGCAAGACGAAATAGTTTCAATTCCAGATACTATCAGGGATTCTGGATTATTCTATAACTTTGCTCCAAATGGTGGTGCATTTGGCACACAAAATATAAATGAAGGTTTTGCTGAAATAGCTATACCNTTATTGGCAGGTTTAAAATATGCTCAAGAATTGAATATTGAAGCTTCTTTACGATATACAGATATTGAAACTGAAAATAACTATACTGGCGCAAAACAAAATTCTAATGGTTCAACTCATAGTATAAAAATTGGTTATAGGCCAATCAATGATTTATTAATTAGAGCAACTAAGGGTACTTCTTATAGGGCTCCAAACCTTCGTGAGGTTGCTCTTAGAAATGAATCAGGGTTCACTAGCGCACTTGATCCATGTAAAGTTCCTTCAGCATATATAGGTGCTGGAGGATATGATCCATCTCTTGAAGAGCGTGAAGAGATTGTATTAGATAACTGTCGTGCNGCTGGTGTTGATCCAACNTCATTAGGNTATGATGCNGAAGCNGGTACANTCAATACATCNACNTCAGTNGAANTTGTAACCGGTGGACAAACAAATTTAGAAGCAGAAGAATCAACATCAACTACATTTGGACTTGTTTATGANATACCAAACGGTCATACAATTGGCGCNAGCTGGTATGATATAGTTGTTGAAAATGCAATTATTGAACCTTCTGCAGCTTATATTATTTACGATTGTTATTATGAAAATCCTGGATATACCAGTCAATTTTGTGGCAATGTTGTAAGAGCTGATACAGGTTTAATTGACTATGTTAGTGGTGGATTTGCTAATAGAGATAGAGAAACTGCAAGAGGTATAGATCTAAACTACAGAGCAACAACATCCTTTGAGTTCAGAGATAGGTTATATAATGCAGGNATGGACATAACTGCNAATAAGATGATTGAAAGAACTCTGACATCAACCAATAGTGTTGGTGAAATTGATACTGAACATTATGAAGGTGAGCCTGGNTACCCNGAATGGACAGCNTTTGTAAGAAATTATNTTTCTTACGGTGANTGGAATGCNACNTGGCANATAAGNTTTAAAAGTAGAGTAGATCAAGATCCAGAANNACTTGATGAATGGGGATCAGCTGTTGGCGAAGATGACCTAACAGNTACACCAGTAGAAAATCTTGATGGATCTTTAACCTACCCGAAAATTTATGCAGATACTTGTTATGGTCCAGATTNTGGTGATTCTTTGTGTAGAGATGTTGGATTTATAAAATCTCAAATAATACATAATTTATCTTTATATTACAGAGCTGATACTTATACTGTTGGTTTTGGTGTAAGAAATGTATTTGATAAGGCTCCTCCAAGAGTTGATGGTACAGAAATCCAATCATACTCAAACGTACCTATTGGTTATGGTTACAGTATATTTGGAAGAGAGTACTTCTTAAATATTTCTAAACAGTTCTAATTGGCTTAACTAGACACAGTAAATTTAAATAATTTNCTGTGTCTTTAATTTTGAATTATGAAAAAATTTTTATTTCTTTTTGTTTTATTAACAAATCAACTCTTTTCTAATATCTATCCCATTGATAATTGGGCAGTCGATGACGCTATGTCAGGCGTTGATATATCTAATGATGGTAAATACATTTCTTTTATGCAAAAACTATCAAAGGAATCAGATCCTGTATTAAAAATATTTAAGAGTGATGACTTATCTGCTGATCCATATATTCTCGGTGGTGAGACATTAGAAATTATTCAGTCCTCTTGGGTGGGCAATGAATCTATAGTTGTAGTCTTTAGAGGTAAAG
The DNA here is from genome assembly GCA_002167945.1 of Flavobacteriaceae bacterium TMED48. Lineage (GTDB taxonomy): Bacteria > Bacteroidota > Bacteroidia > Flavobacteriales > Flavobacteriaceae > MS024-2A. The sequence continues at coordinate 7,740 of NHDB01000055.1, forward strand.
CAAGAGATCAGATTGAAGGGTTCAATAGAGGTATCTATGAATACAGAGTTGCTTTGTTCAATATGGAAACCAAAGACTTTAAAAAGCTTGACGATAGAGGGTTGGGTACAACTGGTGCATCTTTCTCTATTGGACTTCAAGGAATTTTACCAAATGAAGACGACTATGTTCTCATTTCATATAGAGAGTTCAGAAGAAACTCATCATTTAAACCTACTAGATACTATAAATATAACTTAAAAACTGGAAAAAAGAGTCTTGTATTAAAGGGTAGAGAAAATATTTATGGAGTTGTATTTGATACCAATGGTAATCCTAGAGAAGCTGGCGGATTCGATATCTCATCAGGTGAGTTCATAGATTATTATAGAGATCCTGGCGATAAATCCTGGCGTGAGATTTATAGGTCTAGTGAAAATAGCTTTGAATCTTTTTCGCTAATATCATATCCAGAAGAAGGCTCCTCTGTAGCTTTTGTGCTGGCAACTAACGGTCAAGATAAAAGAGCATTATGGACATATGATATTGATAAAAAAGTATTTTTAGAAAAAATCTATGAGGACAAAGAAGCTGACTTGAGTGGGGGTGTTTATCACTACGACTCATTTAATCATCCTGGAGAATTAATTGGAATAAGAACATCCAAAGCAAAACCAAAAAATATTTACTTTGGATCAGCACTTGCAAACCAAGCAAAAGCTGCTCAAGAGCAAATCGCTGGCGTTATACCAAATTCGTATCTGTCTTATATATCAGCAATATCCAAGGACTCTAGTTCTATGGTTATTTATAATGTTGGGCCAAAAGACCCGGGCTCCTATTATTTGCTTAAAAACGGAGAGATTAAATTTATTGGCTCAAAAAGACCATCTTTTAAACCTGAAGACTTGGCTGATGTTAAATATCTAAAATACAAATCTAGAGATGGCAGAACAATTCCTGCATATGTGACTGTTCCAAAAGGGAAAGGACCATATCCATTAATAGTAATGCCACATGGCGGCCCTTTTGTCTCTGAAACAGTTGTTTGGGATACCTGGTCGCAACTACTGGCCAGTTTTGGTTATATGGTTATTCAGCCACAATACCGTGGGTCTACCGGTTATGGAATTGATCATTATACAAGCGCTTTTGTTGATGGAGGTGAAGGCGGTTATAAGATGCAAGATGATAAGGATGATGGCGTAAGGTTCTTAATTGATAGCGGCCTTGTAGACAAAGATAGAGTTGCTATGTTTGGTTGGTCTTATGGTGGATATGCTGCTTTAGTTGCAGCCTCGAGAGAAGATCAATTGTATCAATGTGTTGTATCAGGAGCGCCGGTTGCAAAAAACACCATGCAGTTAAATTACTACAGAACTCAATTGAGAGGAACTGGGAAACTTTCTCAGGAGAAATATTGGTTAGAAAGTATTTCACCAATTAATGAAGTTGAAAAGGTAAATGTTCCTATATTGCTTATTCACGGAGCTCAAGATCAAAGGGTGCCAATTACTCATGCATTAGAATATGTTGATAAACTCAAAGAATTTGATAAAGAACATAAGTATATTCAGCTTGAAGGTGCTGATCACTTTAGTAATACCTTGTTTTACAATCACAAGAAGTTATTTTTTACTGAAATGAGAGATTTTTTACAAAATGATTGTGGGCCAGACGGCTTATAGAATTAAAAAATTTTTGTAAGTTTTCGAAAGTGTTTTCTGCAAACTGATTTATATAAATCATTGCCTCCAAGCGCAACAACCTTACCGTCTGTTTGAACATTGCCATTGGTATCAACTCTTACAACCATAATTGCTTTTTTCGTACACATTGAACAAATAGTCTTAATTTCGTGGAGGTTGTCTGCTATTGCTAGTAGTCTGCTGCTACCTTCAAAAAATTCACCTAAAAAATTAGTTCTGAGGCCATAACATAAAACAGGTATGTTTAATTTATCTGCAATTTTTGCTAGTTGTTCAATTTGATTTGTTTTCAGAAATTGAGCCTCATCAATAAAAATAGATTTAATGTTGCTTGTTCTTTTTGATTCAACATAGTCAAAAAAATTAAATGTATTATCTGCTTCGATCGCACCTATTTTAATACCTATTCTCGATGACACCTCAGCAATGCTATCCTCTGATACCTTTGGAATGAATACTAAGGTTTCTAAATTATTTTCAATAAAGTTATGGTTAGTCTGTAAGAGCGCTGTCGACTTGCCAGCATTCATTGTTGAGTAAAAAAAATGAAGTTTTGCCATATTTCCATATAATAACAAAGTATGAATGTCATGGAAGAAAAAGGTATAACCACGTTAGATCTTCATGGTGAAAAACATGAATTTATTTATGACATCGTTTTGGATTTTGTTTTTAGATATCAGTCTAAAATCCCTTTAATAATTATATGTGGTAACAGCAATAAAATGATTAATCTGGTTTTAGATTGTTTGAAAAAAAATAATATAAAAAATAATACACCAAGATATGGTATTGTAAGAGTTGAGGGTTTTAATTGAGTAAGTTTGATACATTTTTAATAGAAAATCAGTTATCTGATGAGGAATTACTGATTCAAAAAACTGCCAAAGATTATGCCGAACAATCTTTGATGCCTCGTATACTTGAAGCAAATAGGAATGAAAATTTTGATGAAGAAATATACAAAGAGCTTGGTTCACTTGGTTTATTAGGTCCAACTATTAATGGTTACGGATGCGCTGGTGTTAATTATGTATCTTATGGATTAATTGCTAAAGAGTTAGAAAAAGTTGATTCAGGATATAGATCTGCCTTTAGTGTTCAGTCTTCGCTTGTTATGGCTGCCATTAATGATTTTGGGTCTGAGAATCAAAAAGAACTTTATCTCCCTTTACTAGCTGAAGGAAAAAAGATTGGATGTTTTGGGTTGACTGAACCAGATGCAGGGTCAGATCCTGGATCAATGAAAACAACTGCAAAAAAAGTCTCAGATGGTTTTAAATTAAATGGTTCTAAAACTTGGATAACAAATGCACCTATTGCAGATATATTCATTATCTGGGCTAAAGATCAGGATGAGGTACTCAGAGGATTTATTCTTGAAAAAAATATGAAAGGACTTGAAACACAGATTATCGAAGGTAAATTTGCTCTAAGAGCTTCAGTTACTGGCTCAATCTTTATGAATGATGTTTTTGTTCCAGAATCAAATATTTTACCAAATGTTTCAAGCTTTAGAGGACCATTTACATGTTTAAACTATGCTAGGTATGGTATTTCATGGGGTGCTCTAGGTGCGGCTGAATATTGCTTAGAAGCATCAATAAATTATGCACAAACCAGAATTCAATTTGGAGAGCCTATAGGTACTAAACAGCTTGTTCAAAAAAAACTTGCTGACATGCATACAGAAATATCCATTGGTCTTCAATCATGCCTTGCTGTAGGTAGAAATATGGATGCAAAAGTAAGCACGCCTGAAATGGTATCAATTGTAAAAAGAAATAGTTGCTCTAAATCATTAAATATTGCAAGAAATGCTCGTGATATTCATGGCGGTAATGGGATTAGCGACGAATATCATGTTGTAAGACATTTAATGAACTTAGAAGCTGTTAATACTTATGAAGGAACTGAAGATGTGCATGGGTTAATTATTGGAAAATATTTAACAGGTCTTTCAGCTTTTTAAACTTTAATTAATTTATTTTGTCTATATAAGATATGATCATTAAGACATTAGATCTAAAAAGAAATTTTCAAGTTGGATCAGAAAAAATTCAAGCTTTGAAGGGTATTAATCTATCTATTAACAAGGGTGAGTTTGTATCAATAATGGGACCATCTGGATCAGGTAAAACTACTTTAATGAATATAATTGGATGTCTTGATACACCATCAAGCGGCAAGTATTTTCTCAACGAACAACCTATTAATGAAATGAATGACAACCAGCTTGCTAAGATAAGAAATAAAGAAATTGGATTTGTTTTTCAATCATTTCATTTATTAGCTAAAAATTCAGCACTAGATAATGTTTTATTACCTATGAAGTATGCTGGAAAAAATTCAGATGAATCCATTGAAAGAGCCAAAGAGGTATTAGATCAAGTGGGTCTAAGTGATAGAATTAATCACGGGCCAACTGAGCTCTCTGGTGGTCAGCAACAAAGAGTTGCTATAGCGAGAGCATTAGTCAATAAACCAAGTATTCTATTTGCAGACGAGCCAACTGGTAATCTTGATTCAAAAACTGGAAACTATGTCATGGATTTATTTAAAGAATTAAATAAAAATGGACAAACAATAATCTTAATTACTCATGAAGATGATATAGCTCATAAATCAGATAGAATAATTAATATTAAAGATGGCTTAATTGAATCAGATCAAAGGAAATAGTTATGAATAAAATTATTACTAAACATTCTATTAAAGTTTATATATTATCTTGTACTTTTTTTCTGGTTGCATGTGGCTCAAACAATGAATCAGAAAAAGAAACCACATTTTATAAAAAAGAGAATGTTATTCAAAATAAACTAGAATTAAGTATAGAAGCTTCAGGAGTAATTGAGGCTATATCTTCAGTGGAAATTAAATCTAAAGCATCTGGCGAGGTTTTGTTTCTTGGTGCTGAAATAGGAGATATGGTTGAAAAAGGGGCAATATTAGGCCAAATTGATCAAAGAACCCCAAAAAATATTTTAGATCAATCCAAATCAGACTTAGAGGCAGCAAAAGTTAGATTAAGCAATGCAAAATCTCAATATGATAGAGGTAAAGAATTACATGCAAATGCAAGCATTTCCGACAAAGATTTTGAAGATATTCAAGAAAACTATGCACAAGCTAAATCTACTCTAGTTAGAACAGAGGTCTCTTTTGAAAATGCAAAAATTGCTCTAGATGACACTATTGTAAGATCACCAGTGAAGGGAACAATAATATCCAGAACTGTAGAGGTTGGCCAAGTAATATCCTCTCCAACATCAGCAGTTGGTGGGGGAACTGTTTTGATGACAATGGCAGATCTATCTAAAGTTAGAGTTAGGGCTTTGGTTGATGAAATAGACGTTGGCAAGGTTTCTATTGGACAGGTCGTTTCAATAAAAGTAGCAGCTTATAGAGACAAAGAATTCTTTGGTACCGTATCTAAAATTGAGCCCAAAGCCATGATTGACCAAAATGTTACAACTTTTCCAGTACTTATAGATATCGATAATGATGAAAACTTATTGTTGTTAGGTATGAATACCGATGTGATTATTGAGGTTCTCAACAAAAATGTTTCTATTAGTGTTCCAACGATGTCATTAAGAACAAGAAAAGATATATATTCAGCAGCTGCAATTTTAAATATTCCAAAAGACTCAGTAGATATATTTCTTCAAGATTTTGTAGAGGGTGAAAATTTTAATAAATTTATAGTTATCAAAGATTCAAAAAAAGGTCCAAAACTTACTTGGGTTAAAATTGGATCCGCCGATTTATCATATGTTGAAATCATTAGCGGTTTAGATATTAATGAAAAAGTATTTATTTTGCCAAGTAAAAGTTTATTTGATTATCAAAAGAGATTTAAAGAAAGAGTTCAGGCATCTTTTAGTTTTGGATAATGTTAATAAAAGAATCTCTTAAATCTGCTACTATTTCAATTAGAACTAATATAGTTAGATCTATCCTCACAGCACTTGCAATAATTATCGGAACAGCAGCGGTAATAGCAGTTATTGGCATTGGTTCCAGTGCAAACAAAGCACTTGAAGCACAAATTGATGATTTCGGTCCAAGAACATTAGTTGTAAGTCCTGGACAAAATAGAAGAGGAGCAGTTACCAAGGGGTTGATTCCGCTAGACATAAAAGATGCTGAAGCATTACAAAAAAATAATGATCATAATTGGTTAGTTTCGCCCTATATTGCCAGAAATAGACAAGTAAAATTTAACAATGCAAATATCAATGAAAGAATTCGAGCTAATTTACCGATTCATTTTAAAGTTCGAGGGTATGATATCGAATATGGTCGCATCTTCACAGAAGAAGAAAATTTAGGAAGAAAAAAAGTTGTTGTATTGGGTTCGGACGTCCCTAAAGAACTTAAAACATTACCGAGTAGAATTTTAAATAAAGAAGTCTTAATCGCCGGAAATTCTTATAAAGTTGTTGGTATTTTAGAGGAAGAGGGTAGCACTGGATGGCAAAATCCTGATGATGAGCTTTATGTTCCCCTACTTACTGGCTCTCAAAGATTATTTGGTACCAAAAACCTAGACTCTCTTAATGTTGCTATTGAAAAAAAT
>NHDB01000011.1 GCA_002167945.1 Flavobacteriaceae bacterium TMED48
AGAAAAACAACTTTCTGAGGTCACATTAACCATTGAGGGAATGACGTGTACGGGATGTGAACACAGCGTTAATTATGCACTATCTTCTTTAGAAGGGGTTCTTGAATCAAGTGTTTCATATGAATCGGGAAAAGCTATTGTGCTATATGATAAAACTAAATTAAATTCTGATCTGCTTTTACATACAATAGAAAAAGAAACGGGATATAAAGTAATTAAAATAGAAACTCAGGAATAATGGAGAAACGAAAAGATCACTGGGAAAACGTATATGAAACCAAAGACGATCAGGAAGTAAGCTGGTATCAGGAAATACCAGTTACATCTCTTGACTTAATAAATTCACTATCCCTTTATAGAGAAGATTCAATTATAGACATTGGAAGAGGAAATTCAAATTTGGTTTCTGAGTTATATAAAAAAGGATTTACCAATCTTTTGGTTCTCGATATTTCTTCCAAGTCTTTAGAAAGAACCAAATCTAAATTAGGTCGGAAATCCACTGAAATTCAATTGATCGTTTCTGATATTTTAGAATTCCAGCCATCACAAAAATATAGCCTTTGGCATGATAGGGCAATATTTCATTTTCTCATCAATGAGATGGACATTTCCCAATATGTAAATATTGTGAGTAAAGCTATCAAAAAAGAGGGCTACCTTATTATTGCTACATTTTCCACTTCGGGACGGAAAAAATGCAGCGGACTGGAAATAACACAGTACTCTAAAGAAAAATTACAAAGTTTGTTTCATGAAAGTTTTGAACTCGTTCAATCTCTAGAAGATGTTCATAAAACGTCATTTGAAACCGAGCAAAATTTCATTTATACCATATTTAAAAGGAAATAAAATGGCTGAAAAACAAATAGAATTGCAATCCACAATCACTTGTCAAAATTGTGGACACCAAAAAAAAGAAACAATGGCTACTGATGCTTGTCAGTATTTTTACGAATGTGAAAATTGCAACCAGGTAATTAAGCCCAAAGAGGGTGATTGCTGCGTTTTTTGTTCTTATGGAACAGTTCCGTGTCCTCCCCTTCAGTAGAGCAGCTGCATATGAATATAAACACAAAAAGTATCAATAACGAAATGTATTGTGTTTTTAGCATGCCTTAAATATAGAGAGTACCCTATAAATCAAATCTCAACTCCCTTTGTTTAGGTTAGGGGTGCCTCAGAAGTTTTAGATTTTCTCCCATCACTTTCCACACAAAACCTAAACAAACCCACCTCTATTATGTCTCAAGGGAATCTTGGGTTAAGTCAGTTATATCAATTGATTAGAGAGGATTTGGAATATCCTCATTGGTGTAAAATTAAATGGTTAATTACCCTTCACCGCCACCATCACCACCGCCACCATCAGCTCCTCCCATATCTCCTCCATAAAATGCGGTGTAGTCTCCTCCAGCAGAAGGTAAATTATTGATGTTGATCTGAAACTCATCTAATACCAGAAGAACCTCTTTTGGGTCAATTTTTTTTGGCAGTCTTGACTCGGAAATATTCCCATTAGTTACATTCAGAATGTATACTTTTTTTGAAGTATAGATATAATATTTACCATTAATCAAAATAACTTTAGACTTAGACCACCTAAAGGGCGTTTTAATGCTGAATATTTGCTTTCCAGAATTAATATTCACCCCAGTAAAAAACTTTTTTTTATTATAAAAAATTAAGATTTCTCCTACAATATGAACAGAATAAAATATATCCTCAATTTCCCATAGTAACTTTCCATTTTCAAAATCAATAATNTGCGAAAATGATTTACCCCAATTCGAATAAGTAGTCACAAAAACGTAATTATCAACTCTCGACAAACCAAANACCTTATGGCTAAAATCTAATTCCCATTCGTAATTGTTATCCTTTGAATTATATTTTACAACCTTTTTTTNTTCTGAAAAGAGAATGCTATTACTTGANGTCATTATTTTGATTTATGATTANTAATACCTCTAATTTAGAAAGATTAGGTTACATNTCAAATCCCATCNCCNNNTTTCAATAGAAAAACCGTTTTCTAAAANCNACTNCNCTGAGTTTGGGTTAGNAGTGNATGAGAAGTTTTANGGTTTTAAAAGACAATGAAATATGGCTTTTTNTTGCNAGGTGGACANATAAAAAAAAGCCCNCCATTTCACTGGAAAGCTTCTCACTGGTTGAAANNATTGGAATTATTTCCNATTTAACAACACACAACTTCTTNANAAGAGCGGTCTGGACGGGACTCGAACCCGCGACCCCATGCGTGACAGGCATGTATTCTAACCAACTGAACTACCAGACCTCATTAGCGTGTGCAAATATACGCTCCATTTTCAATTTGCCAAACAATTACCAACAAAAAGAAAATTTAAAAATAAGCTCTAAAGNNAAGTTAAATTACAGCNTCTAATGCCTCTGCATATGCTGTTTTGGGAGATACCCCNACATGTCTTCCAACAAGTTCGCCTTTATCAAAAACCAATACTGTTGGTATATTTCGAACACCGTANTTTGCNGCAAATTCNTGNTTTGCNTCAACATCCACTTTACCCACAACGGCTTTNCCGTCGTAATCTTGACTTATTTCATCTATGATGGGNCCTACCATNCGACAAGGTCCACACCAAGCTGCCCAAAAATCAACCATTACNGGTTTGTCTGANTTNAATACNACNTCNTCAAATGTTGCATCTGTAATCTCTAATGCCATGTTNNAAAATTTNANNANCTAAAGNTAACTAATAAATAAAACAACTNCTCNTTTTAAAATCAAATTTACTTATCNNATCATTCNTTTTTCCGATNCTCTTAATTGAGCTTNTAGTGCCANGCTTTCTCATCTAAANACTGTAANAGNTCAGGNGTGATATTGACTTTCTGCTTTTTACTGTTNAGCNTNANNTTGACNTTTTTNTCTGTNTCGTANATATNAAAAAACANGGTCTTGTCTCCTTTATACGANTTTAGATTGTCNTGTAANGNNTCAATTTGATCTTGATCCAGTTGNTGAATGTCCAACTGTAAGGTGAGNTTTTTAGCATTGGATTCTATNGTATTTTGTAACANTTCAAAATNNAAATACTGCATACGAGGTGCTCCNGCTTTTCCTGTTTCTCTATTGACCCAGCCCTCTCGTATCATAAGTCGNATTCGGATAAACTGATTGACNACTAAAAAATGCCTGTANTTTAAATAATCTTCTCCAAAAATTCGAAACTCGTATTGATCGGTAAAATCCTCTAAAGCAAATCGGGCCCATCCCTTTCCGTTACGACTTTCCAAATGCTGAACATCATTNACTATACCTCCCAAACTCAACTCNCTATTTACCAACGGATTTAAATCCCCAAGTCGGTTTAAAGAAATATTCATAAAGTGNTTCATCTCNTGTGTAAAATCATCTAAAGGGTGAGACGAAATATAAATTCCGACCACTTCTTTTTCCTTTTTTAGACGAACCAAATTGGACCAGGGCTCACAACTTGGTATACTTAAGTCTTGATAGGTTTCATTCGTTGCATCACTAAAGAGACTCGTCTGAGAGGAGTTTAAATTTTCTTGATATTTTGCCCCAAAGCGTATCGCCTTTTCTAAAAAAGTAATNCCNTCGCCGTCTGGGTTGAAATATTGAGCGCGGTGGACCTCTCCTAAAGAATCAAGTCCACCNGCTAAGACCANATTCTCAAAAGCCTTTTTNTTAGCCGCTCGAAGATCAATTCGTTTGACTAANTCAAAAATTGANGCATACGACTNTTCTTTTCTGTGTTCGATAATCGTTTCAACGGCACCTCTTCCCACTCCTTTGATGGCTCCCATNCCAAAACGGATTGCTTGTTGATCATTTACCGTAAACTTGTAAAAAGATTCATTGACNTCAGGTCCTAAAACCTTTAAGCCCATACGACGACACTCTTCCATAAAAAAGGTGACTTGTTTGATGTCATTCATATTGTTGGATAGTACAGCAGCCATATATTCAGCAGGATAATGAGCTTTTAAATAAGCGGTCTGATATCCAATCCACGCATANCAAGTAGAATGTGACTTGTTAAACGCATAGGCAGCAAAAGCTTCCCANTCTTTCCAAATTTTTTCNAATACTTCCTCTGGATGCCCTTTCGCTTTTCCTCCATTGATGAATTGAGGTTTTAACTTTTGCAGTAAAGCAAAAATCTTTTTNCCCATCGCCTTTCTNAANACATCTGCATCACCTTTTGAAAAACCAGCCAGCTTTTGGGAGAGTAACATCACCTGCTCTTGATATACAGTAATCCCGTAAGTCTCCTCTAAATATTCTGCCATTNCNGGNANGTCGTAGCTAATTTCNTCTTGCCCATTTTTACGATCTACAAAACTGGGGATATACTCTAAAGGCCCCGGNCGATACAGGGCATTCATCGCTATTAAATCAGCAAAAACTGTNGGCTTTAAGTCTTTNAAATACTTTTGCATNCCNGCTGATTCATATTGAAATATCCCCACGGTNTCTCCCCGTTGNAANAGCTCNTAAGTCTTTTGATCGTCTAAAGGAAATTGATCTGGATCCAGATNGACACCGTGTTTGTACTTGACCAATTTTACTGTGTCTTTGATCAGGGTAAGCGTCTTCAGACCTAAAAAATCCATTTTTAACAAACCGGCNTCTTCNACTACCGAATTNTCAAATTGAGTNACATAAAGNTCGGAGTCTTTGGCGGTAGCCACCGGTACAAATTGAGTAATATCGTCAGGGGTAATAATAACTCCACAAGCATGNGTTCCTGTATTCCGCANGGANCCTTCNAGNACTTTTGCCTGTTGAATAGTNTCCCCGGAGAGGCTTTCCTCNTCTGCTAAATTTTTAATTTCGTTAACTCGTAATACTTCATCTGTCCTTAACTTTCCTTTTAATTCNTCNTCTGTAGAGTTAAAGATTTTTGAAAGTTTAATATTAGGAAGCAACTTGGCTATACGGTCTGCTTCACCAAGGGGCAGGTCTAATACCCTGGCAGTATCTCTTATGGAAGACTTTGCTGCCATGGTCCCGTAGGTAATGATTTGCGCCACCTGATTGGATCCGTATTTTTCGATGACATAGTCCATGACACGACCTCTTCCTTCATCGTCAAAATCTATATCAATATCNGGCATGCTTACCCGATCAGGATTTAAAAAGCGCTCAAAAAGCAAGTCGTACTCTATGGGGTCGATGTTGGTGATTTTTAGACAGTATGCCACTACTGAACCCGCAGCAGAGCCACGCCCAGGTCCAACTGAAACATCCATACTTCGCGCAGCGGCAATAAAATCTTGAACAATTAAAAAATAGCCAGGATAACCCGTATTGGCAANNACATTTAATTCAAAATCAATACGCTCTTTGATCTCATCTGTCANCTCAGCATAACGCTCTTTAGCCCCTTCATAGGTNAAAAAACGAAGGTATTTATTTTCCCCTTCATTATCATNAGACTCAGTACTNTCTTGAAACTCTTCTGGNATGTCAAATTTGGGAAGTAAAACATCACGTGCCAATTCAAANGGCTCAATTTTTTCAATTAAAGATTCAATATTCAAAACCGCTTCAGGTAAATCCTGAAAAAGGCTTTTCATTTCCTCTTGAGATTTAAAATAGTACTCNTGGTTTGGAAAGCCGTATCNAAATCCTCGTCCCCGACCTATGGGTGTNGCCTGTTTCTCTCCTTCTTTAACACAAAGTAAAATATCGTGNGCATTAGCTTCCTCTTTATGGGTATAATAAGTGTTATTTGTTGCNATTAAAGGAATCTGATGTTTTTTTGAAAACTGAATCAAAACCTCATTNGCACGATCTTCCCCTTCTTCTCCATGGCGCATCACTTCGATATAGAGGTNCTCTCCAAATTGTTGGTGCCACCATAGNAGTGCCTCCTCTGCCTGACGATCACCGATATTCAAAATTTTTGAAGGAACTTCTCCATAGGTNTTACCCGTCAANACAATCAAATCTTCTTTATNCTGTTCGATCAATTTTCGATCAATTCTAGGGACATAGTAAAATCCAGACACATAGGCTGCAGAAGTCAGCTTTGCTAAATTGTGGTATCCGTTTTTATTTTTTGCTAAAAAAACTATCTGATAGCCGTCATCACGCCTTGATTTGTCCAAATGATCTTCACAGACATAAAATTCACACCCGATAATGGGTTTAATTTTTTGTTCCGCCTCTTGGTTGTGTGATTTTACGGCTTTAATAAAATGAAAAGCACCCATCAAGTTGGCGTGGTCTGTAAGGGCGATAGCAGGCATTTGATATTGGGCTGCTGCTTCCACCAATTGACTAACCCTNGAGGTAGCCTGTAAGACAGAAAACTGACTGTGATTGTGNAAGTGCACATAGGAGGCATCGGNCAAAATACCATCCCCTGTTGGCTCAACTGAGATTGGTGATTCAACTTGTTTTTTGAGCTTTTTAGAAGCCTCTTTAAGGTTTTGGTGTTTNAGTCCTACAAGCTGAAAAGGAGCGGTTATCGTTTTGAGTTCGNTCGTATCCTCAGCATATNNNGTAGCTTTTNGATGTAACTTTTCTTGACGCATCAACTCNAGAAAAGCTCTGGAAGTCGCCTCTACATCAGCAGTAGCATTGTGAGCTTCTTCAAAACTTTCCTGAAATAAAAAATGATAAAGTTCTCCCAGGGTGGGGAGTTTAAATTTTCCTCCTCNTCCTCCGGGCAGTTGACAGAGTTGTGCAGTTTCCTCTGTACAGGTGTCAATTACGGCTTTTTCGTCCAAAGGATCNGCAAGGCCCGCTCTTATAAATTCAGCACCCATGATGTTGCGATCAAAAGAAACATTGTGACCTACCACAAAAGAAACTTCCTGAAGCGCTTCTTCAAATTCACTTAAAACAGTAGCTAGGGATGTTCCTTCAGAAGTAGCTAGGGCTGTAGAAACTCCATGTATCTGTTCCGAGTCAAAAGGAATGGTAAAATCATCAGGCTGTACCAAATAGTCTTTATGGGTGATCAAATTACCTTTCGCATCGTGAATTTGCCAAGCAATTTGAATGCAGCGAGGCCAGTTATCACTGTCAGATAGGGGCGCATCCCAACGTTTGGGTAAGCCTGTAGTTTCGGTGTCAAAAATCAAATACATCAAAACGAAAATAGCAAATATTTAAAGCGGTTGGAAAAGGAGTTATTCGGACTTATTAACCAATCCCATTTTAAAGATTGAGGGATAAGACAATCAAATTGTGTGATCTATCAGGTATTCGTACCTTCCGCTTGAAAAAGAAAATTGCATGCCGTTACTGGAATTCACCTCAAAAGGAATTTACTGTAAACAAGCCGATGTCTATCTGGATCCCTGGCGTGGGGTAGACAAAGCGCTCATATCTCACGGTCATTCGGACCATGCTCGTTGGGGAAGCAAACGCTATATCACCCAGCAAACCAATGTTCCTATTATTCAGCACCGGTTGGGAAACATAACTGTCAGCGGAAAAAAGTATAATGAAACATTTAGTATCAACGGGGTTCAATTTTCATTTCACCCAGCAGGACATGTACCCGGATCCTCCCAAATACGGGCAGAATATAGAGGGGAAGTTTGGGTTTTTACTGGAGATTACAAAACCCAAGTCGATGGAATTTCAACTCCCTTTGAGCCTGTTCTCTGCCATACTTTTATTACCGAAAGCACCTTTGGTCTGCCGGTTTTTCGTTGGGAAGATCCCAAAAAAACTCATGAGGGTATAAATCAATGGTGGGCTGCAAATCAAACTGAAAAAACTACGAGTTTATTAATGGGGTATTCCTTAGGGAAAGTACAGCGTTTACTCAAACATTTGGATCCATCTATCGGGAAAATATATACCCATGGAGCAACGGAACACATGACCGAAGTACTGCGACAGTTTATTGATTTTCCCCAGACAGAACTCATCACGCGCGACACCACAAAAAAAGAAATAGAAGGTAATTTAGTTCTTGCCCCACCTGCTGTAATGGGCAGCGCTTGGATGAAAAAATTAGGTCGTGTATCTACAGGCTATGCCTCTGGTTGGATGGCTTTTAGAGGCGCGCGAAGAAGGCGGGCTGTAGACCGAGCCTTTGTATTGTCTGATCATGCCGATTGGGGCGGTTTACTCTCAGCCATCAAAGCTACTGGTTGTGAAAACGTAATCACTACCCATGGTTATACTGAACTCTTTGCTCAATACCTAAACGAACAAGGTTGGAACGCAAGAACTCAAAAAACTCAATACGCCTCAGAAACCGAAGAAATTGTTACTGCTGAATGAGACGTTTTGCTACTTTAATTGAAACACTAGATACAACAAATAAAACCAATAAAAAGGTTGAGGCGTTGGCGCAATACTTTCGAGAAGCTCCAAAAGCTGATTCACTATGGGCTGTAGCCTTACTGTCTCACCGTCGTCCTTCAAGACCTGTTACCACCACCTTGATGAGAGCATGGGCAGCTGAGCTTGCTGAGCTTCCAGATTGGCTGTTTGAAGAATCCTATCATATTGTAGGGGATTTAGCAGAAACTATTGCCCTCTTAGTTCACCAAGAGGGAACTGCATTGCCCCCCTCACTAAAAGACTGTATTGAAGAAATCATCGCTTTAAAACCCAAAACAGAAGAAGAGAAAAAAAAATATATTCTGAATCAGTGGAAAAGCTTGGCTCATTTTGAGCGTTTTGTTTTCAATAAAATTTTAACCGGTGGGTTTCGAATAGGCGTAAGTCAAAAACTAATGACTCGGGCACTGTCCAAAGCAGTGGGTGTAGATGAAACTATATTGGCACATCGCCTCATGGGACAATGGAGTCCGCTAANNACTNCTTTTGACCGTCTGATTTTACATCCCAATCCCGAGGATCAAATTTCTCAACCCTACCCCTTTTTTCTAGCCTATCCCATTGAAGAAGAAACTTTTTTTACCAAAGAAGATGCTCAAGATTGGCATNTTGAACACAAATGGGATGGTATGCGAGCACAATTAATACTCAGGAAAGAGAAACACTTTTTGTGGAGTCGGGGTGAAGAGTTGATTACAGATAAATTTCCAGAGCTTGAAGTACTGACCAAACATTTGCCTAGTGGAACCGTTATTGATGGAGAGCTGATACCTTATAAGGATAACAATATTGGAAATTTTCAAGATCTGCAAAAGCGAATTGGACGAAAGACCGTTTCGCAAAAACTACAAAAAGATATTCCCATTGTTTTGATGGCTTATGATTTACTTGAACTGGACGGTAAAGACCTCCGTGAACTTCCACTATGTAAACGTCAGCAACAGTTGGAAGCACTATTGAAAAATACTTGTTATCCAGAAGCGCCCATATTACTCTCAGAGGTCTATTGCTTTTCAACTTGGGATCAAGTGCGAGAGGAACGAGAAAAGGCAACAGAAAAACGCAGTGAGGGCTTGATGATTAAACACAAAACAGCAGCCTACGGTGTTGGAAGAAAAAAAGGGGGATGGTGGAAATGGAAGTCTGATCCAAAAAGTATTGACGCTGTTCTGACTTACGCCATGCGGGGTCATGGGAGAAGAANAAACCTTTATACAGACTATACTTTTGGGCTATGGAGNAAAGGTGAACTGGTNACCTTTGCAAAAGCCTATTCCGGTTTAACCGATGCAGAAATCAAAAAATTAGATCAATTTGTAAAGCAAAATACGCTGGACCGCTTTGGCCCTGTTCGCCAAGTCAAACCGACTTTAGTTTTTGAAATTGCATTTGAAGGTATTGCGCCCTCCTCACGCCATAAAAGTGGAATTGCAGTCCGATTTCCCAGAATCTCTAGATGGAGACACGACAAAAAAACAGAAGACGCTAATAGTTTGGACGACCTGAAACAACTACTGCCATGAAAGGAGTTGAAAACTGGTTTAAATCTCAAAACTGGAAAGCACAGTCTTTTCAAAAACAGTGCTGGAAAGCCTATGCTGAGGGCAAAAGCGGTATGCTCCACGCACCCACAGGAAGNGGGAAGACTTATGCCCTTTGGGGTGGAGTTATAGAAGAAATAAGCCGTTCTAAAAAAAATCCAAAAGGATTAAACGCCTTGTGGATAACTCCACTAAGAGCCTTGGGGGTAGAAATTCAAAAATCCACTCAAAAAATGCTCAGCGACTTTAATGCTGAATTACAAGTTGGTTTGAGAACNGCAGATACCCCTCAGAGTCAACGGACCAAAATGCAAAAATCTCCTCCATTCGCACTGGTAAGTACGCCAGAAAGTGTACATGTACTTTTGGCTCAAAAAGATCACCAACGTTATTTTAGCCAGCTTAAAGTTGTGGTGGTTGATGAGTGGCATGAACTNTTAGGCAGTAAGCGAGGCGTGCAAGTAGAACTGGCATTGGCGTATTTACGNAGCTTAGTTCCCGATCTTAAAGTTTGGGGAATTTCNGCCACACTTGGAAACAAAGAATTGGCTCGTGAAATATTACTAGGACCAACAGCAAATTTTGCTGTAATTNAGGCAAAAATCCAAAAAGAAATCCGTGTTCACTCGCTGCTTCCCAAAACCATGGAACGCTTTCCTTGGCGCGGTCATCTAGGGATACACCTGCTCCCTCAAGTACTCAAAATTGTACAAAAAAACAAAAGCACTCTTATTTTTACCAATACCCGAGCACAATGTGAAATCTGGTTTCACCGACTCCTTGAAGCCGCTCCTGAACTGGCAGGATCAATTGCCATGCATCACGGAAGTATCGATAAAAAAATTCGTCTTTGGGTGGAAGAATCTCTGCGAAAAGAAGAATTAAAAGTGGTAGTCTGTACTTCTAGTTTGGACTTAGGCGTAGATTTTAGTCCCGTGGAAAATTGTATTCAAATCGGGAGTCCAAANGGTGTTGGGCGNTTTATCCAACGNGCAGGAAGAAGTGGCCACAGACCCCAAGCTGGGAGTTCAATATACTTTTTACCCACCCACGCCATGGAACTCATCGAATCTGTAGCCTTGCAAAACGGCATCAAAAAACAACAAATCGAAGATCGAATTCCCTACCTCAACTGCTACGACGTACTGATTCAGTTTTTGATGACTTTGGCGGTAGGCTCAGGTTTTGACCCTGTAAAGATCTATCCTATTATCACCTCCAGTTTTTGTTATCAAACCCTCGATCAAGAACGTTGGCAATGGATACTTAACTTTTTAATTAGTGGGAGTCAATCGCTGCAACATTATGACGAATACAAAAAATTAATTCTATCTGAAGATGGCCTTTTAAAAGTAGCCCATAAAGGCATTGCCCTACGGCACCGACTCTCTATGGGAACCATAGTAAGCGGTAACGATTTGAAAATCCGCTATCAAAAAGGCGGTTATTTAGGCAGTATAGAAGAATGGTTTATCGCCAAATTAAAACCTGGAGACACTTTTGCCTTTTCAGGCAGGAATCTAGAGCTAGTGCGTATTCAAAAAATGGAGGTCATCGTCAAAAGATCCAAAGTAAAGCAGGCAAAGATTCCCGCTTGGATGGGAGGGCGTATGAGTTTTAGCGCGCATTTGAGCGATTTACTCAAAAGTGCCCTTTTTGAACAACAGAGCGAATCCACTCCTGAATTTGAATCCTTAATTCCAGTTTTTAAACAACAAAAAAAAGAATCTATTATTCCTAAACCTGACGAACTGCTCATTGAGCGTTTTGAGACTAAAGAAGGGTTTCACACCGTCTTTTATCCCTTTGAAGGTTATGCCATACACGAAGCCATGGCAAGCTTGATGGCTTACAGAATCAGCTTGATCTCCCCCATCAGTTTTAGTATGTCCTTTAATGATTATGGTTTTGAATTACTGTCCGATCAAGCCTTTAGCCAAGAAGCCTTTTTAGACAATGGTCTATTTACTCCTGACCATTTGTTTGAAGACCTTGCAAAAAGCATCAATGTGTCTGAAATGGCAAGAAGGCGTTTTAGGGACATCGCTGTAATTTCAGGTTTAGTATTTCAAGGCTATCCTAACAAACCTGTCAAATCAAAGCATTTACAATCCGGCTCTCAATTGTTTTTTGAAGTTTTTAAAGATTACGAGCCTGATAATTTACTCTACCAACAAGCCGTTGAAGAAACTTTTGATCACGGCATGGAACGTGGAAGAATGCAACTTGTATTTGAACAGTTGGAACAAAAAGCCGTGGTTTGGAAAAATTGCTCACAACCTACGCCCTTTTCATTTCCGTTGATTACAGACCGCATTCGTTCCAAGCTGTCCTCAGAAACTGTGGAAGACCGTATCAAGAAAATGTACCTTCAACTTGAAAAAGCAGTTGAATGACAACTATCACAATTCATACTAATCATTTTGTACTCCACCCAAGTGGAGGAGTCTATTGGAAGGAAAAACAAACTTGGTTGTTGGCAGATGTTCATCTGGGTAAGGTTGCCCATTTTAGGAAAAACGGTATAGCTGTTCCCCGAGAGGTAGAGGGCTCTTTTTATCAAAAAATGGAAGGACTACTTCCCCTTTTTCCTGTTAAACGCATATTATTTTTAGGGGATTTATTCCATAGTTATCAAAATAACGAATGGTATCTTTTTGAAGCTTGGGTCAAACAACAAAGCTTTAAAATGGTTTTACTAACAGGAAATCACGATGTGATCCCAAAGTGGAAATTTAAAGATTTGGGGCTTGAAGTAGTGCCTCAATTGGAAGAAACCTCTTTTCTATTTCATCACTTTCCAGACCAGGATACTCAAGCTTTTGTCTTTTGTGGTCATGTCCACCCTGGAGTAAGACTCGAAGGGATTGGAAAACAGCAAATCAAACTCCCTTGTTTTTACCACAGTCCTTCTCAAATGATTCTACCTGCTTTTGGTGCCTTTACTGGACTCCATATTCTAAAACCAAAATTAGAGGATCATATTTATGTCACTACTGGCAAAGAGGTCATGGAGATTAAAGAAAAATTGGGGTAAAGACATCTGCATTAATTTATTTAATGTTTCGTCTCAAAGCCCTTTCACAGTAGGTGAAGTGAAGATATAATCTTAGTTTTTGAAAATTTTGATGTGGATAAAAAACGCTATTACTCTGAGGGAGTCACACCCCAATAGTTTTTGCTTTTATAAACTTATTTATTCAAGACCTAAAGAATATAAAAATGAAAAATGGTATTTAACTTGATTTGCTAAATTAGAGGGAGTAAAACTGTTTTGCCATTAGTTTAAGTTTAAACAAGAGGTTTAACCACTTTTAAAATAATTTATTATGAAAATCACTTATTTAGGTCATGCCACTTTAATTGTCGAAATAAATAATAAAAAGATATTGTTCGACCCCTTTATATCCGGAAATCCTTTGGCTTCGTCTATTGATATTCAAAGTTTAATTGTGGATTATATTTTTATCACCCACGGTCATCAAGATCATGTATTAGATGTTGAGGCTGTAGCAAATAATAACAACAAAGCTTTAGTAGTCTCTAACTTTGAAATCGTTACATGGTTTGGAGGAAAAAATATTAACGGGCATCCTATGAATCACGGAGGGAAATACCAGTTTGATTTTGGGACTGCCAAATATGTNAATGCTATTCATTCAAGTGTNTTACCNGATGGTTCTTATGGGGGTAANCCGGGAGGCTTTGTGCTTTACGATGCGTCCCAATCGATTTATATAGCTGGAGANACCGCNGTGACCAAAGACATGGAACTGATCCCNTTNAGCTGTCCTAAACTGGATATTGNNGTGTTGCCTATAGGAGATAATTTTACCATGGGATATGAAGACGCCCTTATTGCAAGTGAACTCATTCAGTGCGATAAAATAATTGGTTACCATTACGATACTTTTCCTCCCATTGAAATCGATAAATCCAAAGCAATTGAATATTTTAAAACCAAAGGCAAAGAATTGATACTACTAGATATAGGAGAATCTATTTTTGCTTAAAAGTTCAAAATCTAACAACGTCTAAAACTGATCTGTACTTCTCCAAAAGAACTCCTCAAATCTTATAATAATTGGTATAAGCCCAGTATCTTTATCAAAAAAAGCGATTTATACACGATTGAACGTTTTTGACCAGTTACCCTCACAAAAAGTGTTAGAAGCAGCGTTTTTTGAAAAGCACTGTACCCATATTCGAGGTTTAGTCGGTTCAGGTATGAGTTTTCGTCTGGCTGCTGCTTTTCAAAAAAACCAACATTTTTTACTTCTTGTTTTAGACGATGCCGAACAGGCAGCTTATTTTTTAAACGACTTTGAACAATTGTTATCGTCTAATGAGGTACTCTATTTTCCTGCCAGCTACCGCCAGCCTTATGCTCCAGAAACCACTGACAATGCCAACATCCTGCTTCGTGCTGAAGTCTTAAAAAAACTAAGTACATCCAAAAAACCGAGGGTTGTNGTCACCTATCCCCAAGCTGTTTTTGANAAACTAATTTCACATCGCACTTTAAAACNGATTGGGCTAACTTTAAAAAAAGACAGTGTNGTTGCNCTTTCGGAGCTCAACGAACAGCTTTTTGAAATGGGTTTTGAACGGGTGGATTTTGTAACCGAACCTGGGGAATTTGCTGTTAGAGGAGGGATTATAGACGTGTTTTCCTTTGCCTACCAACACCCGTATCGCATTGAGTTTTTTGACGATACTGTAGAACGCCTCTCCAGCTTTCACGTTGANAATCAACGATCGGTAGCCGCTTATGATACCATTGAAATTTTACCAGACACTTCCAATCTNGANACTACGGATCAACGCAAAACCATTTTAGAGTTTTTNCCTGCCAACAGCAGTTTTATCTTTGGAAACCTNGATAAAATTACCTCNAAACTGAAGAGCTTTTACGAAAAAGCNGAAGTGACCTATACCTCAACAGGGGTNAAGTCTCAATACCCTCCAGAGACTCTTTTTGTAAGCCCTCAAGAATGGNTNGACGACTGTAAAGAAAAATCCATTTTACTTTTNGAACGNACAGATCAACTCCAAATCAACGATCAGCTTTCCTTTAAGCAAAGTCCTCAACCGGCATTTAATAAGCAGTTTGAACTCCTGATCGACTACCTGAATAAAAATCACAAAAAAGGCTATAGAAANACTCTTTTTTGTAGTCACGAACAGCAGGCAAAACGCTTTCACGACATCTTTCAAGAGCAACAAGAAACCGTANATTACACCACTGAAGTTTTACCGCTCTANCAAGGCTTTGAGGACNTGGAAGCNCAGTGGGCTTGCTTTTCAGACCATCAGATTTTTGAGCGTTACCACAAATTTAGATTAAAGTCGGATNCCACTAAAAAACAAGCACTAAGCCTCAAGGAGCTTACCCAAATGGAAGTTGGAGACTATGTAACTCATATCGATCACGGTATCGGAAAGTTTGGTGGCCTGCAAAAAATTGATNTTGAGGGAAATGCTCAGGAAGCTATAAANCTGATTTATGGAGAACGGGACATTCTCTATCTCAGTATTCACTCCCTANATAAAATCAGTAAGTTTAACGGTAAAGACGGGGCCGTNCCTAAACTCTACAAACTGGGCTCGAAGGCGTGGAANGCACTTAAACAAAAAACNAAAAAAAGGGTCAAAGAAATCGCTTTTGATTTGATCGAACTCTACGCCAAACGGAGGCAAAAAATTGGNTTTGCGTATGCGCCAGACAGTTATCTTCAATGGGAACTGGAAGCTTCTTTCTTATTCGAAGATACTCCCGACCAAAGCAAGGCTACAACCGCCATCAAAAAGGATATGGAATCCACCCAACCCATGGACAGATTGATCTGTGGTGATGTTGGNTTTGGAAAAACAGAAGTTGCCATTCGGGCGGCGTTTAAAGCGGTAGACAACAGTAAACAAGTGGTCGTTTTAGTGCCCACCACCATACTGGCTTTTCAGCATTTTAAAACCTTTTCGTNACGACTTCAATCATTGCCTGTAAAAGTGGATTATCTCAATAGATTCCGATCAACTAAGGATAAAAATCGAATTTTAGGTGAGTTGGCTCAAGGTAAGATCGACATCCTAATNGGNACTCATCAATTAGTTAATAAAAATGTCCAGTTTAAAGATCTNGGCTTGCTTATCGTGGATGAAGAGCAAAAATTTGGTGTGGCNGTAAAAGAAAAAATACGATCGCTTAAAGCCAATATTGATGTATTGACACTTACAGCTACTCCCATTCCTAGAACCTTACAATTCAGCCTTATGNCAGCTAGAGATTTGTCGGTTATTGCCACTCCTCCTCCCAATCGNTATCCCATAGAAAGCGAGGTAATCCGTTTTAGTGAGGCTCAAATACGCGACGGTATTCTCTATGAATTACAACGTGGNGGTCAGGTCTATTTTATACANAATANGGTTGAAAATATCAAGGAAATTGCCGGACTTATTCAGCGTTTAGTACCCGACGCTCGGGTGNGTATCGGNCATGGACAAATGGAGGGGAACAAGCTTGAAAAAACACTTTTAGGCTTTATGGAGGGAGNGTTTGACATTCTTATTGCAACTACNATANTTGAAAATGGACTGGATGTCCCCAATGCAAATACCATGTTTATCCACAATGCACAAAATTTTGGCTTAAGCGATTTACACCAAATGCGAGGGCGTGTTGGTCGAAGCAACAAAAAAGCCTTTTGTTATTTTCTAACCCCGCCACTTAGCGCGATGAGCAGTGATGCNCAAAAG
Organism: Flavobacteriaceae bacterium TMED48; assembly: GCA_002167945.1. Lineage (GTDB taxonomy): Bacteria > Bacteroidota > Bacteroidia > Flavobacteriales > Flavobacteriaceae > MS024-2A. The sequence continues at coordinate 16,621 of NHDB01000011.1, forward strand.
CGTATCCGCACCATCGAACAGTTTTCAGCTCTGGGATCAGGTATCCAGATTGCCATGAAAGATTTGGAAATTCGCGGTGCAGGAGATCTNCTAGGTGGAGAGCAAAGTGGTTTTATCAATGAAATTGGATTTGAAACTTATCAAAAAATNCTCAAAGAAGCTATTGATGAACTTAAGGAGAATGAATTTAAAACCCTCTATCAAGACGAACAAAGCGACAGTNTAAAANCCTATGTCAAAGAGGTACAANTCGATACCGACTTAGAAGTGTATCTTCCTGATGACTACATCAATATCGTCAAAGAGCGCCTGGCGCTGTATCAAAAACTAAGTACGCTCAAAACNCAGGATGAATTAAACGATTTTGAANCNCAACTCATCGACCGTTTTGGACCCCTACCTGAAGAGGCTAAAGAATTGATCGAAAGTGTCCGTTTAAAATGGATNGCCACCNAACTTGGAATGGAACGACTACTTATAAAAAAGAAAAGCTGTATCTGCTACTTTTTANCCGATCAACAGAGTGACTTTTTTCAGACTGCGGGTTTTGCTCATATTATTTCANAGGTTCAGCAAAATCAAAANCATATGGTACTCAAAGAAAAAACTNCAGCTCAAGGCATAAAACTTCTTTTAAGAATTNACAATGTTCAGCGTATCANAACTGCAAAAGAACTGCTTGAAAAACTCTTGCTACCTACAGCAACTTCAAATTCTTGATTACTGTAAAAGCAGTATTTACCTGATCTTCGTGCATNAGTATAGTAAATTCNTTGGAAGTGGAAATNACTTCATTGATATTGACTCCTTCCCAGGACAAGCGCTGGAAAATAAAGTAATAAATACCTGGTATAGTCACGTTTTCTGAGGGCAGTTTCATNGTAATGGAAGAAAGGTTTTCCGTCTTGGAAAAACAGCTTTCATCTTTAAATAATTCATCAACCAGAGGAGCAATATTTTGGCTCACAATAATATTACTTTCCGAAACCCCTCGAGATGAGGTATAAAAAACTTCTTTTTTCTGTTCGATCTCTTTTAATAGATTGGATTGGGCCACCAACAAACTATCTGAAATCAAAAAAGANTAATCGACCAATGAGGAACGAACGGTAATGTCTCCCAAATTCTTGAGAACCTTGATAATCTNTTTGGTTTGAACAAAATCTGCCGTATCCGAAATTCGCTTTAGAGCCATAACGATAGCTCCTGGTTTTACTGGCTTTTTAGTGCGTTCTTCAATATCATCTTGGATGGTTCTAGCTAGNGAAGTAAGATTNATAATCCCGTCTGAAAGGGCAGAAGATAGGTAGGGTTTGGTCTTGATATAATCAACAACNGTAGCGGCAATTGTTTTCATTCNAATTTACTTTTATTTAACAAAAGTAATTATTTAACACAAAATGTTAAATATAAAACATCACTGCCNGGCATAAAATGCATTTTTAAGGTNCTTGNTACGCCATTTTTCACTCTTTTTTATAATGGCAATCACGTCAAAACGTACTTCTAAATCCAAATCGCTTACTTCTATATANTNGTCGACTACNCTTACGATTAACCGAATTNTTTTTGAGGAGATAAAGCTTTCAGGAGTACCAAAGAAGTCTGTANTTCTTGCTTTAACCTCCACACAAATAAGCTTTNTCTTCTTNTGCATGAGTAAGTCTACCTCTGCATGTCCGTAGCGGTAATTTTTTNCCAGAAGNGTGTAGCCTTTTTGAAGTAAATAATCCAAGGCTTTTTCTTCGGCTTCATTTCCAAAGTGGTTGTGTTGAGCCATTTGTTTCGATTTAGGGTTAATTAAAGATANGATCTCAGCGCACAAAAAGGGTGAGATTTGTGTATTTTTGGTGAAATTTAAACCCACATGCCGAAACGCTATACAGTTACTGCTGCCCTTCCNTACACAAACGGTCCAATTCACATTGGGCANCTAGCAGGGGTTTATATCCCAGCGGATATATACAGTCGTTATTTACGTTTGCAAAATAAGGACGTAGCCTTTATCTGTGGGAGTGACGAACACGGAGTTGCCATTGCNTTAAAGGCGAAAAAAGAAGGTAAAACTCCACAACAAATCATTGATCAGTACGACCAACTCATCCGTGAGTCTTTTGANTCTTTTGGTATTGCGTTTGATCACTATTCTCGTACTTCTCGGAAAATTCATCACGAAACTGCCCAGGAGTTTTTTAAAATTCTCAATGACAAAGGTGTCTTTGAAGAAAAAGATTCAGAACAACTTTACGACCCAGAAGCAGAGCAATTTTTAGCTGACCGCTTTGTAACCGGAACCTGTCCCATTTGTCAAAATCCAGAAGCCTACGGTGATCAATGCGAAAGTTGTGGGAGTAGTCTAAGTGCAACTGAACTGATTCATCCCAAATCAACTTTAAGTGGGGCTCAACCTGAACTTAAAATAACAAGACATTGGTACCTTCCTTTAAACCAATATGAGGATTTTATCAAAGAATGGATTTTGGAAGGCCATCAGCACGATTGGAAACCCAATGTATACGGTCAAGTAAAATCTTGGGTAAGCACCGGATTACAAGCTCGAGCCGTAACCCGTGATCTTGACTGGGGGATTACTGTTCCCGTGAAAAATGCCGAAGGAAAAGTGCTTTATGTCTGGTTTGATGCCCCCATCGGTTATATCTCATCCACCAAAGAATGGGCGGAAAAAAACGGTAAGGAATGGGAACCCTATTGGATTGACAAAGAAACTCAATTGGTTCATTTTATTGGAAAAGACAATATTGTCTTTCATTGTATCATTTTCCCGGTCATGCTAAAAGCATCTGATCGCTATATATTACCAGAAAATGTTCCTGCCAATGAATTTTTAAATCTGGAAGGACAAAAAATTTCGACTTCAAAAAACTGGGCGGTATGGTTACACGAATACTTGAAAGAGTTTCCCGATCAACAAGATGTTTTACGCTATGTATTGACTGCCAATGCTCCTGAAACCAAGGATAACGACTTTACTTGGGAAGAATTCCAAGCGAGAAACAACAATGAGTTGGTTGCTATTTTTGGAAACTTTATCAATCGTGTTTTGGTCTTAACTCATAAATATTACGATGGCTATGTTCCAGAACCGGGTTCACTTGAGCAAGAAGACCTAGACGCTCTGGAAACCATGGCAAACCTTCCAGCTAAAATTGGACAAACCATTGAAAACTACCGCTTTCGAGAAGCCAGTCAACAGCTTATGGGATTGGCTCGCTTAGGTAATAAATACTTGGCAGACGCTGAACCTTGGAAGCTGATCAAAACAGACCCTGAACGGGTGAAAACAATCATGCATACCGCCCTACAGATTTCTTCTACACTGGCAATACTTGCGGAACCATTACTCCCCTTTAGTTCTACTAAGCTTAAAAATATGCTCAATCTCGATTCTAAAAGCACAAGTTGGGCCGCTGTAGAAACTCAAAAAGCACTGCTCGAACCAAAACATCTCCTGGGAAAAACGGCTTTGCTATTTAAGCAAATTGAAGATGAACAAATGGATGCCCAGCGTGAAAAATTAACCGCTGCCTCTCTAGAAAATAATATAGAAGAAAAGCTATTCGCTCAAGTAAAGCCCACCACTTCATTTAAAGATTTTGACGCTTTGGACCTAAGAGTAGCTGAAATCATTCAAGCTAAAAAGGTTCGAAAGACCAAAAAATTAATGGAGCTCACTCTTCGAATAGGAGATGAGGAACGCACTGTAGTTTCTGGTATTGCTACCTACTTTGAAGAAGCCGAATTGGTGGGCAAAAAAGTAACTTTATTAGCTAATTTAAAACCCAGAAGCCTCAAAGGAATTGAAAGTCAAGGGATGGTTTTATTAGGCGAAAACCTGGGAGGTCATTTAGTTTTTGTTGGTCCTGAGGACCAAACTACAGTATCGGGAACTCCAATTAAATAGTCAAACTATCAGCGCTATACCCATTGCATATCATTCCATTTACAGGCTACCCTTGCCTGAAAATCACCGCTTCCCGATGGAAAAATACGAGTTGCTCCCACAACAACTCATGCTGGAAGGAACCTGTAAAAAAGAAGATTTTTTTGAACCTGTACCTGCTAATATAGAGCAGGTAACTCGAGTTCACGACTCCAACTATGTCGCCCAATTGTCAAATTTAGATTTAACCAAAAGTGAGATTCGAAAAATTGGATTCCCGTTGAGTAAAGATTTAGTAGAACGGGAATTTACCATAGCAGGCGGGACAATTTCAGGGTCTGAAAAAGCGCTGGAAACGGGAATAGCCATGAATATCGCTGGGGGTACACATCACGCTTTCCCTTCTCACGGTGAGGCCTTTTGCCTTTTAAATGATCAGGCTATAGCAGCACAATATCTGATTGACACTAACAAGGCCAAACAAATTTTAATTTTGGATTTAGATGTCCATCAGGGTAATGGAACCGCTGCCATTTTTAAAAAAAATACTTCCATCTACACCTGCTCAGTTCATGGAGCAAAAAACTACCCTTTCCGGAAAGAGCAAAGCGATCTTGATATTGGTCTTGAGGATCAAACAGCTGATAAAGACTATTTAGAAAAGCTTAAAAAACTACTTCCTCAATTACTCCATCAAATCAAACCGGATTTTATATTTTACCTTTGTGGTGTAGATATTTTAGGGACGGATAAATTGGGTCGGCTTAACTTGAGCCTAGAAGGTTGTAGATCACGAGACCAATTGGTGTTTGAAACCTGTCGCCAAAGGGGCATCCCAATGCAATGCAGCATGGGTGGTGGCTATTCTAAGGACATTAATATCATCGTAGAGGCTCATGCAAATACTTACCGAGAAGCTGCTAAACTCTACTTTTAGGAGCGCCAAGTTTGGCTTTTCATTTCCAATGCGGCAATTACAATATCCTTACGGCTTACCTGGCCCACCAAACGGTTGTTTTCCATTACAGGATAACGTCTTCTACTGCTTTTTGAAAACAATGAAGCCGCNTCAAAAACGCTNGTNNTNGCANCTATNGTATCNACTTCTNTTGTCATAAAATGGGCNACCGATTTGTCTAAAATAGGAAGATTAAAATAGCGGCTGTCTGAGATTTCNTTCATACAGTCTGCTTCTGAAATTACTCCAACNAGCNTTCCAGATTCATCCACTACGGGACCTCCTGAAATTCGGTGCTTAATGAAGGCTCTCATCACCTCNTGAATGGATTGTTCAGGTGTAAAAATAACCAATTGACGGGTCATGATATCTGAAACGGTTAACTTACTGGGAGTGACCTTCACTTTTTTAGCTCTTTCTCCTTGAAAACTTTTTACTGGCATAACTTTTAGTTTTTAGGTCTCTTCAAGATACATTTTTTTATTGAATTTTTAAAACAGCCCCTAAAATGAGGGCTATCAAACAAAATATATCTGTAATATTGTTAAAAATCGAAAGTTGAAACGCATCGGTATATTGGGCTGTGGATGGTTAGGTACGCAACTCGCTTCGAGTTTAAATGCTCAAAAGTGGGTTGTAAAAGCCTCTAGAACTTCAAGTGAAGGAGCGCTAGAGCTAAAACATCATGGGTTGAATAGTTTTTGTGTATTCGTTGCCGAAGAGGGACCGCAAGGTGAATTATCTTTTTTTGATAATTTGGATCAACTTATCGTTTCAATTCCTCCGAAACGAAATACAGTTTCAACCTATGGAGCGAAAATAAAACAACTCATCCACTACCTTGAATCAAACTCAAACTGTAAAATATTATTGCTCAGTAGTACTTCTATTTATGGAAAAAAATCGGGAAGATTTGATGAAAACAGTATTCCTGATCCTCAAACCTCAGCCTCTCAAGAACTTTTAATTGCTGAAGATGCGGTCCTTAGATCTAAAAACCCTGGAGTAGTTGTTCGATTGGGTGGATTGGTGGGCGAGAAACGTAACCCCATATTTCAGTTACATCATAGAGAGATTCCTAACCCAAAAGGACACATCAATTTTATTTACCAAAAAGACGCCATAGGCGGCATTGAAAAATTGCTCTCCAAACCGGCGCTCGGTGGAGTATTTAATCTCGTAAGTCCCCATCACCCCATCAGGGAAGACTACTACACTTTTATGGCAAAAAAATACCATCTCCCCACTCCAAAATTTGAAACTCAGGGTACTGTATTGAAACGATGGATTAATGCTTCAAAAATCGAAGAAGAAACAGACTTTCAATATCAAGTTAATAATTTGTTAATATAAAAACAGCCCTCTTCCTTTTCTGTTTAATGTTTTGATTAAATTGATGTAGCTATAAGTTATGTCAAGACAAAATAGATATATCGCAGTGTTAGAGAAACTTCTAACGCACTTAAAAAACTCAAAACTTGAGTATTTTAAGGCATCAGACCATGCTATTCATCCTGAAAAAAAACGGTTTTACAATCAGCAAGGCTTACTAAGAAATCGCTTTTTTCAAGACGTTTTACGAGAACTACAACAGCTTGGAATGTCAACAGACGACTTGGTAGTGAATCGATTTAATTTTGATCAATTGTTAATATCTACAATTGATACCCTTAAAGCTTCTGCAATTGAAAAGTGTGTTCATGCAGATGAAACCCTTTTGAGTATTTATGCTGAATTGGAAGATCTGAGTGACAAAAACAACAGTTTTAAACACCACACAACTCACTTGGAGGGTGCTATTTCTCAGAATAAAGAATGGGTCTCTACTTTTGGTCTCAAAAGCAGTAATTCCTACTGATCTAAAGTGGTGGTTTCTAAGCCTGTTTCAAAGTCTTGATCTTCATTTTGTAAAGAAACCATTCTAGAAACAAAGCCATTGTAATAATCGTAAAGTAAATTTAGTGCAGGAATTAGCGAATCTTTTTTATAATGTTGGGTAAAGTAGCGTGCTTTTTGAACTTGCATTTCAACCACTTTTAACCGACTAATGATTTGAGGAACCTCCAGCTTTTGTGGTAAGGGACCTGATCGCAAGCTCTTTACTCGCGAGGAGAGTGCAATCAAATCAACTTCAACCCCATCAAAATTGAGCTCTTTTAAACGTTCCATGGACTCGTGAAGATTTTCAAACCCTTCCCACTCATCCAATTCATTAGCTTGTAAAAATTCTTTGGGATAATCGATTAAATTTAAGCTAGTTTTATTTGAAGAAATTAAATTGATTTCTGTAGTATCCGTAGAAGTCAGTCCAGTTTCGGTTTTATTATCATTACAGCCTGTGTAGGTGATGATAAATAGTAAAAGAACGGTTTGGAAATAAGGCAACTGATTCATTTAAATCCCTATTGAATTAATTTTAATCAAAAGTATGGTAAAGAATAAGAATTGAAGTATGTAAAGATGAAAAGGATAAAATCCCTCAATTGTTATTTTCCATTTGTGAAAAGCCATTTGTAAAGGGAGTGCTACCAGTGCCCAGCCCAAATAGTTGTGAAAAGAGGCAAGTCCGTCAGCAAAAGTCCAAAAATCTAAAACGGGTGCTACCGGTTCAATTACAAGGTCTAAAGCTAACATTAGAGCAACACCTACAAAAGTCTTGATCCAAAATGAATCCGAAAAAAATTGAGCAATATTTCCTGTGATGAAAATTAAAATACACCAATTGATCCCAATAAGTAAAGGTACCTCCATCAACTTTACACCCAAAACTGCTCCATAAGCGTACTCTCCAAAAATAAAACCGTAGCGAACACCTAAAATCTCTGCNGCCATTCCTGTTGTAAAACAACTTAACAACAGNAAAACTAAACGCTTGTTCAGTCGAGTATTGNCTAATAGNAAGATAAAACTCAGCANTAGATTNATTGGAGTTGCNCCNACAAACCAGGAAGNGTCGCTGTAAATAATCCCAACTATNCCTGATATGTGAAATANCCAAATTAAGAAGATGGATATATTTTGTTTTGTAAGAAGCCCTAAATAATTCATTAACTCGCTTTNGGTATCAATTCATCTACTATTTTAGCAGAGAGTAGACAGAGTGGAATTCCTCCCCCAGGATGTACACTCCCTCCACAAAAATATAAGTTTTTAATGCGATTGGAAAAATTAGGATGACGCAAAAAAGCNGCCATTGAATTATTACTTGACGCTCCATATAAAGCTCCTAAATGGGATTGGGTTTTCTTTTGAATCAAGGGTGGAGTGAGAATTTCTTCGCAAGNTATCAGCGGTTCAATAGATGTTTTGAGCTCCTTGGAAAGCTTTTTTAATACCTGTTTACGCAGTCGAGCGACCATACCGTCCCAATCTTGACCGTGATCCGCCGGAGTATTAATCATCACGAACCAGTTTTCACAGCCTTTGGGCGCATCGGCAGGCACATCTTTTGATGTAATNTTAATGTAGATTGTGGGGTCTTTACATACNGTTTGCTCTTTAAAAATNGCATCAAATTCTTTTTTATAATCATCTGAAAAAAAGATGTTGTGTAATTCTAACTGATCAAAAGACTTTTGGATTCCCCAATAAAAAATAACAGCTGAACTGGAACGCTCTTGGTTTAGAATCTTAGTTGGTGGTTTTGAATGCGGTAATAATTTTTTATATGTTNGAAAAATATCCATATTGGAAACCACTAAATCGGCTCTTTGAAATCCTAGAAGGGTTTGTACACCTTGAACTCTAGCTGAATCTATTATAATTTCTTCCACCTTGGAATTAAAAGTAAACTCTACCCCCAATTTTAAAGCCAAACGATAAAGCGATTCTGTAATTGATACCATTCCATTAATCGGAACAAANGTTCCATAATGCCCTTCTAAATGTTGTATTAAAGTCATAATCCCCGAAGTTTGAAAGGGATTCGATCCGTTGTAGGTCGCATATCGGTCAAATAGCTGAATGAGATGTGATGAATCAAAAGCTTGTTGGTTGGCTTGATGGAGTGTTTTGGGCAATTCTAAAATATGAAGATTGACAAGTGATTTTAAAGTTGCCTCAGAAATATAGGTTTGTAATTTATGCAACGATTTTTCTAAAAATAAAGAATGGGTAAGGTCGTATTTTTTTTGCGCTCTTTTAAGGTAGCGTTTCACTTTTGCCTTTGGCTCACCAAATACCTTTTCAATTTCATCATAAAACTTTTCACGATCGGCATAGGCTTTAAACGTTTTTTGATCCGACCAAAAATAATTGCATGCAATCTCCTTTTTTCTATAGTCGAAATGATTTTTAGCATTCTCCCCTGCTATTTCAAAAAGTTCAGTGACAAAATGGGGCATGGTAAATAATGAGGGACCGGCATCAAAGCGATATCCGTCTAGCTCAAAAGCAGATAATTTACCCCCAGGATAGGAATTGGATTCAAAAACATTCACATGATATCCTTTAATGGCCAATCGAATACTGGATGCCAAACCTGCAATACCTGCACCTATAACGATAGCTTGTTTCATTAATTAAGGTTTATCGTAGTGTCAGAAATTAAAAAAAATCGTGAAAATAAATCTTCCTTATACCACTTCTTTTGTCTAGTTTTTTTTACGATAACAGCGTGTTCTTTTCCTTTATATGCAAAGGTATTTACCGCATCAAAACTCTCCCATATACTAACTGTCGCTTGTTGAATAAAGGGTAATTCTCCTATCCCTTTAAAGTACGAAACCCCCTGAGCATTCATAATTGCTCGGCTAGCTTCGGGTACAGCTTTCCAAAAAGAAAGCAAACGGTTCCATCTCAGGGTAGCTCTAGTGATTACAACTGCTTTTAGATTAGAATCTTTAAAGTTCGCTTTTGATGCCTCCTGAGTTTTAAATGGATTTGTACCACTCCACTTACCGTGGCTATTTACTGGGCTTAAAACCAAATCTCTTTTGGAGCTGGCTTTTTGGGTATATTCTAGAAAAACAGGATGCTCATTCAAACAGCTATAGTATTGAGAGATGTTGTCCCATACTCCTAAAAAAGCATAAGTCGAAAAGTCAGGAGTTAAACTAAAGCCATTTCCCCCTCCAGTTCCTAAAAATTTATAAAACTGTAGTCCCTCTACACTTTTTAGTTTACTTGCTGCGATTCCCATCCGCTTAAAAGCCCAGAATTTATTCTTCTTAAAAGTAAATATAGTTAAAGTTGTAACTGCAGGCATGAGTTTGATTGATTCAATTGCTGTGTAACTAAGATAGATGAAATTTGAAGGAGTTGGGACTTATTTAAAAAAGAAAAACGTCTCTGTTTTGGATTTTAGAATTTAACTTATGGAAGTAATCTAACAGAGACGTTTGAAACCAAATTGAATTTAAACTTGTTTAAAGATAAGTAAAAAAGTTTGTACAAAACAAATAACTTTAAACAAATTTTTATCTTTTTATATATTTCCTTAAACAAAACAAGTAAATCATTGATAAACATGTATTTATTTTGA
>NHDB01000056.1 GCA_002167945.1 Flavobacteriaceae bacterium TMED48
TGGCGCTCGGCACTGGTGTGCGTGCGGTCAGCACCGAGAAAAAATTCTCTCAGGGCAGTATGATTACCACAGATAACGCCTTGGATGTAGCCGTTGATGGCGACGGTTTCTTTCAAATTCTGATGCCTGATGGGAATATCGGCTACACGCGTAATGGTACTTTTTCGCGAAACGCAGATGGTCTGATGACCACATCCAGTGGCTATGTGCTGCAACCTCAAATCACTATACCTTCTGGATCTTCACAAATTAATATTTCGCAAGATGGGCTCGTTACCGCGCTATTGGCCGGTGAGGCGGCGCCCAGTGAATTGGGCCAAATTACTTTGGCAGGTTTTGCCAATCCACGTGGTCTGAAAGCTTTGGGTGAAAACTTCTTGGTCGAAACGGCAGCCAGCGGCGCGCCCGCAATCGGAGTTCCCTTCACGGAAGGCCGCGGTAAACTGGTGCAGGGGTCGTTGGAAAGTTCGAATGTGAATGTTGTGCAGCAATTGGTCGAGATGATTGAAACGCAGCGCGCTTATGAGGTGAGTTCAAAGTCGATCACCGCAGCGGATGAGATGATGAAATATATCTCAAACAATCTATAGGCTGACATAAAATGCGCATAATCACTCTTTTTTCGCTTCTGTTTTGCATCAGTTTGTCGGCATGTTCGACCTATGTTGAAGAATTGGCCAGCGATGAGTTCGAACCGGTGTTTCCAGAAGAAACAGAAACCGCACGGGCGGGTGATGGGGCGATTTTTGATGGGAATGCGCAGGGCTTATTCGCCTCGGAACGAAAAGCGTCAAAAGTTGGAGATATTCTTACCATTTCGTTGAATGAAAGCTTTCAGGCAACGAAATCGCAATCTGCGACGAGTGGCAAAGATGACAGCTTTGGTGTCACATTGCCAAAAGGCGTATTCCCTAATGCTGTATCAACAGATTACGGTTTGGGCACTACGCAAGCCTTTACAGGGTCTGGGTCGGCCTCTCAGTCCAATGCTGTAACGGGTTTGGTATCGGCCTCGGTCGTGCGCCTGTACCAAAATGGAAATCTTGAAATTTTGGGCCAGAAAAAGCTGACACTGAATAATGGCGATGAGTATGTGCGGGTTAAGGGGATCGTGCGCCCGCAAGATATTGGCAACGGAAATATTGTGAACTCTAACCGCCTTGCCAATGCCGAAATAACCTATATTGGCGCCGGCGAATTGGCGGACACGTCTAAAAAGGGCTGGCTGTCAAAGGTCTTCAGCGTCGTTTCACCAATTTAAGTAGGATAAACAATGAGACTTTTGGTTAATTTTGCATTCTGCTTTTGGCTTTCATGGCTGGCCAGCCTAGCCCATGCGGATCGTATAAAAGATTTGGCCAGTTTGGCTGGGGTGCGCAATAACCAATTGGTTGGATATGGCTTGGTTGTCGGTTTATCGGGAACGGGCGATGCCAATTTGGGGATCACCTTGCAGTCTATGCAGGCAATGCTGTCGCGCTTTGGCATGTCAACGGACACCTCCGGTTTGTCTGGTACCAATGCAGCGGCGGTGATGGTAACGGCAGATTTGGCACCGTTTATCAAACCTGGACAAACGCTTGATGTCACCGTATCGGCGCTTGGAGCGTCAGAGTCATTGCGCGGTGGAACGCTTTTGATGACACCGCTTTTGGGCGCAGACGGCCAAACTTATGCGATTGCACAGGGAAATCTAGCTGTCGGCGGGTTGGGCGTTGCTGCGGCTGATGGATCATCATTAACCGTAAATATACCTACTGTTGGTCGTGTTCCTCAGGGGGCGACTGTTGAAAAAATGGTTGAGACGCCTTTCTTAGAAAACGAGTTTTTGATTTTGAATCTTCATCGAAGTGATTTTTCAACTGCAAGCGCAGTTTCACGCGCGGTTGATGAAATTTTCGGGCAGGGAAGTGCTGTTCCGATTGATGGATCCTCCATTCGGGTGCAAGCGCCAGCGGATCCAACGCAGCGTGTATCTTTTGTTAGCTTGCTTGAAAACGTAGAGGTGGAACCTGCCACACCGCCTGCGCAGGTGATTGTAAATTCTCGAACGGGAACAATTATCATCAATGGAAATGTGCGTGTAACGCCGGCTGCAATTACGCATGGCAGCTTGACCGTGCGCGTGACGGAAGATCCAAACGTGCAAACGCAGACCAACGTGGTTGCGAATGATGCAGGCGTTGTGGCCACGCCGGCGGCCCCTGTTGTAACCCCGGACAGCGCCGTGGATACAGAAGAGAAACTGGCCAAAGCCTTTGTGTTTGATCCGGGCATTCAGCTGACAGATATCGTGGATGCGATCAATGCCGTTGGCGCAACGCCATCTGATTTGGTGGCCATATTGGAAGCGCTAAAGGTTTCGGGTGCGCTGCGCGCGCAGTTGATTATTATTTAGGAAACACGATGGTGGATGAAGTCAGAGCATTTGTTTCGCACAGCTTAAGGACAGAGACTTCGGCGCTTGAGCGTATTGATCGCAGAGCCTCTTTAGAAGAGGTTGCGCAACAATTCGAAGCGATTTTTGTCAATGAGCTGATGAAATCGAGCCGAGCTGCGAAGTTATCAGATGATATTCTAAGCAATTCTGGAACGAAGCCGTTCTTAGATATGATGGATCAAGAGTTTTCACAAACAATCTCAAAACGTAACAGCCTTGGAATTGCAGAGGCGCTTGTTCAACAATTCGAACGCAAATAACGGGGTAGAGTTGGTTGGCAAGCTTATTTGACATAGGTAAAACGGCGGTTCAGGCGCAAAGGCAAGCGTTAAATGTAACCGGTCAGAATATCGCGAATGTGAATACTGAGGGGTATCGCAAGCGTGATGCCGATCTAGCGGAAGTCTCGGGCAGTCAGAGCGAGCTCACGTCTATCACATCTCAAATAGGCCTAGGTGTAAACTTAAGCGAGGTCCGCCGGGCTTATAATGTATTTTTGGCCTCTAGCACTAATTCGTCACAAAGTCGCTTTGAGTCCTCACAAACTTTTGTGGAAACTATGGAGCGGCTTGAAAATGCGCTCTTGCCTGGTGAGGGAGACTTATCTTCCCAAATATCACAATTTTTTCGGACCTTAGCGGATGTTGAGGCAAGCCCTGGTGATTTAGCCCCTCGTGCCGCTGCGATTGAGCAAGGAAACGGACTGGCAAATGCGTTCAATGTTACCGCCTTTGTGTTGCGCGATTTAGAAGCGCAGATTGTAGGGACTATTGATCAAGAAGTGAGCGAAGTGAATCGCCTTGTCACATCATTAGGTTCAGTGAATGGGAAACTTCGATCCTCAAATTTGGGTTCGTCTCCTCCAAATGCACTCATGGATGAGAGAGATCGTTTGATTTCCGAAATTTCCAAAAAAGTTCGTATTTCAGTAAATTACGGTCCGCGCTTTGACGTGAATGTACGCTTAGGGGAGCACGATACAGGTCCACTGCTTCTTGACGGAGAAAAATCGCAAGCCATTCGAGCAATTTTTAGCGAAGAGAGCGGTGTAAGCTATAAGTTAGGCAGCAATAAGGTTGTTAAAGTTCTTGACGATGGTGGTTTGAAAGGATTGTCTACAGCGCTGTCAGTGATCCAGGACACTCATTCCCAGGTAGACAGGCTTGCTGACCGAATGGTCAATGAAATTAATATTGCGCATAGAAATGGCATTGATTTTGATGGACAATTTGGACGCTCAATGTTCACCGCGAGAGAGTTTACCGTTGAGCCAGCTTTCCAAAATAGTGGCCCTTTAGATGTAAGCTTGCTAACTGTACCCGGTCTTGTGGATGGGATCGTTGATACGACTTTTCGATATAACGAACGATCCGGAGAATGGAGCGCGTTTGATTTTAATAATAACATTATTGGATCAGGAAGGTCTGAAATTGATCTCGATGGCTTGATTGTTAGAGTAGGCAATCAGGCGGTGGATGGCGATAGTTTTACACTGAAAAAAGACAGTGGAGAGGCAGACCGTATATCGTTTTTATTAACAGACGGCCGTCAAATTGCTGCTGCTTCAAATTTTGTGATCACGCCTAACAATTCGAATTCGGGCGCAGCCACGTTGATTAGCGAAGCGATTAAAGTGGATAGCCCAGATTTATCGTCGATCATTGATGTCACAAATAATTCTATTTCGTCCGTTGCGTATACCGAATTTTTAAACGGTGGGGCTGTCGCTTACATACCATCGGGCGTCAAAAATTTAGATTTGGTATCTTTTGGACAAGATCCAAATTTGACGCTTAACTTTAACAATTTGGACGATTTAAGAGGTTTCACCTTTGTGATTGGNTCCGATACCTATGAAGCGGTGGTTTCTGAAAACACTGTTAACTCTTTACGAGACGGTGCACATTTAGCGGATTATTTAAATAACGGTTTTCTGACATTGACGAAAAAAAACTCTAGTGGGGCTACGCTAGCTACTGGGGTCGGGCTTCAGGATGTGGGACTGTTTTCAACAGGTTTTGAGGGTGGCTTAAAAATCACTGGAAGCTCTGCATTTACATCTGGAACAGTAACGATTGAGTCAAACGGTACTGTTACTGAAAGTGATGCAGTAGTCAAAGCATCCGAAGCCGCATCTAGCTTTCGTGTTTTCACTCGAGAAGGGCGGCAGATTGCTGGTGTTCCCTTGTCTACTAATGAAGCTCACCTTCTTTTGAATGAGAGTAATGGTTTCAAATCGTCAGCCGAATATCGTGCGGATTATTTAAATCCAATTGATGGTGTAGGTTATAGAGGCGCAACTATTAGCAATACCCTACCCGGAGGATATTCAACCGTTTCTTCTGCGGCAAATATTTTATCAGCGGGATCAACGAGCTCTTTGATCCAACAAGGAGTGACTTTAAATTCGACTGCTGCGCAAACCCTTTCATTTGAAACTGTAGTGGTTGGCAGTAATGGTTTGGCCTCTGCAACTACTGATGGCGTGGTAAATGTAGATATCTCTGTTGATGCAGGCGTGAACATGAAGACCATTGCCGATGACATAAATGTGCAACTTGAGCCCTATGGTTTCGTTGCTACAGCAAAAACTTACGCCTCTCTACAACTAGCTAACGGCGCGTCTTCTTCTGGTGATATTTCTTTTAGCCTTGCTTCTGGGGATTCAGATCCAGTTTCAATTTCGGGGATTTTTGGAAATTCTAACCTCTCTCCGTTGGTCGGCAAAATTAATCAGCGCAGTGTGCAGACCGGGATCACAGCAGAAGTCGCTCAAGACGGATCTCGTATTGTTTTAATCCAAGAAGATGGCAAAGATATTTCAATAACCAATATCACCGGTGAAGCGCTGACCGTGAATTCGCTTGATCAAAATTTTAATGAACTATTGGCTTCTGACATCGCTTTGAATAAAGATACAAAAGTTGTTGGCTCATTGAGTTTGCGCTCTCCGCGAGCATTTAAAATGAGTTCTAGCCTAGTCCCAACGAGCTATGCGTTTTCGCAGACCGCTTCTAAAGAAGAGGGTGGGGTAAGCGAAACCTTGAGCCATGCCGGCACAGTTAGTGAATTAGCAATCAAACTTGCGCCTGAAATCTTAAAACCTCAGGCGAGCCCNGATGGATTGCGTNTNGCGGCTGCAAATACAGTATTTACACTCTCTGGCAAGATGAATGGATCTACAACAGATACGGATATTTCGATAANTACNANTACTCTTAATGATGTATCGATNGAAAATATTTCTGAGTCNNTGGTAACNTCGTTTCGTTCAACATCNGCTTTGCCTTCTCTGACCGGTGCCGCGATCAGTACCGATCCGAGTGAGGGNAGTACAATTTCTGTTTTAGTAGGCGCCTCTNAATATGTTATCCGCTATGAATCTGGTGAGTTTGACGTGCAGGGTCCAGAAAGCGGTCGGGTTTTGGCNGAAATCCAAACTACCGGNNCAGGCACTTTATCAGACCCTNATGTCAANCGATTTGTAATAAACGTTCCCGAAGGTGTTTTAAACGGAAGTAGCATAGAAATATTAGATGGAGGCGATTTAGCTGAATTTGGTTTGGCCACAAGTGAAGTCACAGCTAAGAGTGGTGTGAAAAGTCGCGCTTTTAGTGATTTCACTTTGGTGAGCGCGGCAAAATTAAACGGCTCGACGAGCTCTTCGCTTACCTTGAGTTCCGTCAATGATACTTTGACCTTCTCCGGAGGAAGCTGGAGTGATAGCCAAGAAATCAAGGTTACCTTAGATGGTGTTACTGAGACTATCACGATTGCAACTGATAGTTATGCGAATACGAATGCTGGTGTGGCAACTCAGGTTAAAGCAGAATTAGACGCGTTGATTTCCGCTGGTACTCTTAGCAATATAACGATTACTGATAATGGGGCGGGTGTTTTAAGCTTCGCGAAGACTTTTGAAGCAAAAGTAGGAACGACGGCGACAACCTTTTCTGTGAGCCATGATGGTTCAAGTGC
Organism: Flavobacteriaceae bacterium TMED48; assembly: GCA_002167945.1. GTDB lineage: Bacteria > Bacteroidota > Bacteroidia > Flavobacteriales > Flavobacteriaceae > MS024-2A. The sequence goes on from NHDB01000056.1 coordinate 6,419, forward strand.
TTCTGGCTTTAAGATCACGTCTAGTAATTCCAAAGTTACGCCCACTATTTCTGTTAACGGTTCTTCCTATATTATTGATCTTGATTTGGCGTATTATGATTCGAGCGGAGCAGTACAAGGCCCAGTACGTATTACGCCTAGCGTAGCAGCTGGGGCGTTTGGTTTCGGTACCGCTGATTTTTCGGTGGAACTAACCGAGGCTGGCATTAAAACAACTTCATATAATGGTAAGCCATCAAACGTTTCTTTAAGCGTGGATAATCTGTCCGGCCAGGTACTGTCGATGAAGGGGCTCCCGAGTGAGGAGTTTATTGTTTTACTCGACACAGATGGTGCAAAGCGCTTGGCCTCAAACTTTGAATTTAATAGTGAAGCAGATGACAAAGTACAGAAAGATTTCCAGGTTAAAGTAGTTGATGCTGAGGCTGGCCGCGTTGAACTATTTGATATCGAGACTGGGACGTCTATGGCTACTCGATTTACTAATGGCGTTGTAGAATTTGAAGCTTCTAATTACCGTTTTGAACTTGCCGGTTTTGGCAATACTGATGATTACTTTGATATTTCCTTAAATCGTTCGAATGCGGGGGATGCTCGTAATATGATTGCTATGGTTGCTCTCAGCGAAACGAGTGCTGAGCGCAGCAGTTACCAGGATGATTTTCGACAGATTGCTTTAATGGTTGGCTCACAACTTGAGTCAGGACGGCTTTTAAGTGCCTCGGCAACCGCCATCCGCGATGCAGCTATTGCCACTGAAGATGAGCTATCTGGTGTGAATCTAGATGAAGAAGCCGGAAAATTAATGGAGCAGCAGCAGGCTTACAAAGCAGCAGCTCAGATTTTGCAAACCGCTCGGGATCTTTTTGATACAATTATCGGTATAATGTGAGTNTGATATGACTATTTCAAGCAAACTTTTCGCAACCCAAATGTTGGATCAATTCAAACTNATTGAGAATAGATTGCAAAATCTAAATACGCAGATTGCAACCGGAACGCGGATTACTAAATCATCTGATGCCCCTTTAGATGCCGTTACGTTGACGGCACGCAGAGAGTTAGAAGCACGGCTTGAGCAATATCAATCTAATGCTGGAAAAGTAACATCTCGACTAGGATTGGCAGATACCACGTTAGATACCGTTGGTACTTTAGTTACTAGAATGAATGAAAAATTCATTGCCTCAAATACCGCAACTGTCACCGATGCAGAGCGCCAAGCTATCCGTTTGGAAGTTCTTACTTTTAAAGACAGCCTTCTAGGCTTGGCTAACGCAACGGATAATAATGGTGATGCGCTTTATGGTGGATTTTCTACTGAATTTTCGCCTTTTGTGACCGATGAGAATGGTAAAGTGCGCTATCGTGGTGATGGAGGAGAACACACTTTGCAGGTATCAGAAAGCGTTAAGCTGCCAACAAGTTTAAATGGAAGTTCGCTTTTTATGGAAATTCAAGACGGCGTTTCCACTAAAAGCAGCTTCGATATTTTGGACAGTTTTGCCAATGCATTATTAACCGACAGTCAGTTCGACCAATCCTATTCCGCAAATTCAGCGGATACGGCACAATCGATTTCATATGATTTATCTCACAGTAATTTTGATAATTTTTTTAATCCGACCACTTCAAATCCGTCAGTTTCCAGCACTACACAAACAGGATCCTTTACGGTGTCTATAGGAGGGTCAACCACTTCTATTGCGATTGATAGTAGCAATAATACGTTGCAGGGCATCGCTAACGAAATTAGCAAGATCAGCAATTTAACGGCTAGCCTTGAAGAGGGGGACACAGGACTGTCATTGAAAATCAACTCAACAGCAGGCGCAGAAAATGCATTTTCAATCAGCAGCACAGACACTGACTTCAATATTTTAAATACTGGTTCACCGGCAAGCAGTAGTACTAGCCCACAGTTAAGTGTGAGTTCGGAGGCAGCGGATGCTGTGACTGGAGCGATGAAATTGAGGGTTAATGCCTCTAGAGAGCCGCAGAATTGGTCTATGACGTTGACTGGGCCCGATGGCAGTGCAACGGTAAACGCAAAAATAAATTCAAATTCTATGAGTGCGCTGGTCAGCGCAATTAACGTCAGTAAGACTGGTTTAACTGCTACCGATAATGGCGATGGCACGATAAGTGTAGCAAAAACTGACTCCACGTCGACAGCTGATGTAAGTATTGAAGCAATTTCAATCGAAGGTTATGATCTGGCACAACAGACACCAAAACATTACATTGAAGTTTTGAATTCTAGTAATGAGGTTATAACAAAGCTCAGCGATGAAAGTCAGGCGTTATCCCGGCAGGGTAAGGCTATCGGTTCTTTGGTGGAGCATTTTGCATTGTCGCGTACAATTGTGGGTGCTCGCATTAATAATGCGGATGCGCAGAATAATGTTTTAACGGACCGTAGCGTGTCCATAAAAACGGAAATTTCTGATCTACGCGATGCGGATATTGAAACGCTGATTACGGAGCTGCAAACCATAATGGTTACTCGTGATGCTGCGCGGCAAACTTATTCAACGGTTAATTCGCAAACGTTATTTGATTTTCTAAAATAAGGTAGATCTGAAAACTTGGTCCGGTAATTGCAACTCTTTTGCGAAAGGAGCTGCAATGTTG
>NHDB01000057.1 GCA_002167945.1 Flavobacteriaceae bacterium TMED48
CGTGATCAATAATGCGGTGGCTTCATTACCCATCTTCCGCCACTACCATATTCAGGAGGACCAGTTGCACGCCAGTGCGGATGGTCAGAAATTCGAAACCCATCTGGAAACGTTTAAAACCCGGTATTCCTCAAAGTACTTCGGTACCAATAAAGGGATCACGGCCATGACTCTGGTGGCCAACCACAGCGCCCTCAATGCTCGGATCATCGGCTCTAACGAGCATGAATCACACTATATTTATGATCTGCTGCAATCAAACAGCAGCGATGTCAAACCAGATGTGCTCTCGACAGATACGCACGGTGTCAATCATGTTAACTTCGCCTTATTGGATCTAAGCAGTTACAGCTTTGCACCTCGATACGCGCAGTTCAATAGTGTCATCAACGATCTGTTTGATGTGACTGAAAGTGAACAAGGCAGCACCATACTGGCGCTAAAGAAGCCTATCAGAACGAATGTTATTACAACGGGATGGCAAGATATCAGGCGTATTGTTCTGTCACTTCAGACAAAGCGGACGACACAAGCAATGCTGGTAAGAAAGTTGTCTGGTTACCCTTCTGGACACCCAATATTACAGGCTCTGACGGAGTATAATCGACTGGTTAAAGCGCAATATTTACTTGACTACATCGACGATGCCAGTTTGCGGCAGTATGTGCAACGTGCCCTGAACCGGGGAGAAGCATGGCACTTCCTTAGACGAGCCATTGCGTCGGTGAATGGTGATCAGTTCCGTGGCAAAAACGAGTCTGAAATCGCTATCTGGAATGAATGCGCAAGATTGCTTGCCAATGCGCTCATCTACTTCAACTCCGCGATACTGAGTCATCTTCTGGGACACTTTGAAGCGACAGGTGATGAAGAAAAAGCGGCTATCACTCGTGCTGTTTCGCCCGTTGCATGGCAAAATATCAACTTAAGCGGGACGTATAACTTCACCAATACCGGAAAATTGCCTGATATTAGTGAAATTACGAAGCCAATCGTGGATGATTAAGCTTGGAAACGAAAGTAACCCACAGCTGGAGGCTATATAATACAAAGCCTGTAGCATTCTATGTTACTTTAGAGGGGAAAATCCCTAGAACCCCAATCTCCGATGAGCAAGCCCTTAACGTTATTGCACAACTTCGCACTCCTCATCTTGATGGGGGAGAGCTTATACTCACGTTTGGCGGTCAAGAAAATAAACCATCAAACCTTTTCACAGGTGATAAGCGGGCTTTAAAAGCGGTTAACCGCATGCAATGTAATGGTGTTTTTGCTTTAGACGGTTGCCATGTGCTCGTATTGGAAGAGGCGATCCGTTTACTCATGATATGTGGTGATAAGGAGCAAGTCATTGCACGCATTCAAGCTCATCCGCTTGTCGACAAAGCGATTGATATTTGTTTTCGTAATACAGGATCGGTTGACAATGCGCTGAATAGTTACATTGAGTATCCGTTCTGAATGCAGTTTACTGTCATTCGGGTTAATTCAAAACGTGTGTTAACTTTAAACTTTGGCCTGTTCTTTGCTGAAGATAACAGGTGGGGTATTGGCACATAAATATCTAAAATGTAATCAACGCGAACAAAAAGGTTTCTACGATGCTTAACAATGATTTACTTCAAGTCACAAACTCGCCAAATCAAGCCGCTAAACCAGCAGATAACCCTTCCAATCAGAATGATGACGGTTGTTGCAATAAAGAAAAATTTAAAGATTCGCTGGATGAAGCTTTAAAAGCGTTTTCTTCAAGCAAAGACGAATAGAAGAGTGGCAAGTTTTAGCCGCTGGAAGGGGCAATTTTCCTATTACCGGCACGTGTGTGATTAACGTGTTAGTGAGTACTTCAATAGGGGCTATGGTAGCGGTTTTAATCATTGGATAGGCGAAGTTAAATAAATTCGATAAAGACCGAAGTTTTTTTCCAACACTCACTATTGTGATCGCGAGTTATTATCCATTATTTGGAGTGTTAGAAAGTCGATTTATATGGCATGAGTGGATGGTTTTTGTGCTCTTCACACTCATCACATTGTATTGGTATTCTCGCTATACATTGGCAATTGGTGTCCTTTTAATAGGTCATAGCCTTTACGATTTTGCCATGCATATTGGAAGCGTTGGTAACCATATACCGCAGTGGTGGCCAATTTTTTGCGGTGCCCTTGATATAACCTTAGGTAGTTGGGTCCTCTGGTATTGCACTAATAAGGTTAAAAATGTTGGTTAAAATATTGACACAATTACTCATAACTTGTCGCTCCAACCATTATGGATGGAGCGACACATAAAACTTAACTGCCGATTGCCAGATATAGCATCCAAAATCCCGCTCCTATCATAAATAGATTTTCGGTCAATGAAACAAACCCAAGGGGAACATTACTGTCTCCACCAACGCAAGCACATTTCAATTCACGCTTATCCACGTACACGGCTTTAAATACCGATATCGCACCTATTGTCCCAATAAATAAGGACACTGGGCCAACAACAAATCCAGACAATCCCGCAAGCATACCGATTCCTGCGAATGCTTCAGCAAATGGGTAAACGTATCCATACCGAATACTGCGCATTGCCAACAGGTCATAAGTAATAAAAGAATTGGTAAAGCCATACAAATCCCGTAATTTTTGGATAGCTAAAATGGACATACTTAGCGCGACAAATATTTCGATTACTGAAACTGATAACAGCGATTCAATAGTACCAGTTTGAGCAAAAACAATCGCCAATGCCATTAAAAATGCGGGCGCGAAAATTGCGATAACAGGTGTATAGGTTGTGCCAGTCTGCCCGGCGTCGCCCATGTTGAAAAACTCTCTGAGGTTGTCATAACCTCCAACACGTTCGTCGTCAATAAAGGTTTGAGGCGTAGTTTCAACACCATATTTATCTTTAAATTTATCTGTTTCTTCACGAGAGCTCAGCTTATGATCTTTGACGTCATACCCTTTTCTCTCTAATAAGTCTTTTGAACGTAAACCATAAGGGCAAATGTGTTCTTTCGTATGCATTCTATACAGTGTTGCAGATTTACTCATGTTGATCCTCCAACTATTTTTTGATTGTGAAATCTCGTACTTACTCGCCTGAAAAATCCGGTACAGGACGTCTTGAGGCTTCGCTTTCTGATGACGCTATACCGTTTTCTTTAATATCTGCGATTAACCATTCCATTTCTTTTATTTCTCGCTCTTGTGCGCTGATAATCTCTTTTGCTAATTGCTGAACACGGGCATCGGCGATGTTTGCGCGGCCACTGGTTAATATTGCAATGGAATGGTGGGGTATCATCGCTTTCATCCACGCCCTATCTTCGATGGTAGCTTGCGATCGCACCAAAAATAGAGCAAAGCAAAAGACGGCAACGCTACCTGCTAAAATAGCTACGTTTTTAGTTTTGCTTTCATACATGTTGAGCATAAATAGCAGCATGATAACTGCCATCATTGCGCCCATGTAGATAGCCATGTATAGGCGAGTTTCACTAAAAAACACGTGTTCAATTGAATACGAATTGAAGTACATCATGACCAGCATGAACGCCGTCGAAGTAAATATCATTGCGAAAAATTTTGTATATTTAGACATATATAATTCCTTTAATTTAAGGTTAGTGTTTCATGTATCGAATAAGCACAGACGCTGAACAACTCACTAACAAAAAGCCCGTCATTGCCTCCACGCCAGCAAGAAATCTTAAGTGGTCCGTAGCCTCAATCTGACCAAGACCCAGCGTAGTTAAGTTAATAAGCGAATAGTAGAAAAGCTCAATGAATGGATTTAGTGTGCCACCACTTACGTTGCCTAAGTCCATCGTTATGGACGCTTGAAAAGCAAATGTGAACCATAGCGCTGCGAATAGTTGAGAAACGGTAATTCCACAAAAAAGCACAATTAGACCGTACGCTCCGGTGAGGGTGTTCGCTATTCGCCTTCCCAAGAACTGCAATATACGGTAGTGACTCATCGCACATGCAATAACAGCAACTAATGCAATCAAAAGCTGGAGGAAAAGCGCCATAAGTTGTTGAGACAGTTCAGGCATCAGAACCACACTCGAGCACCAAGAACAATGCCTGTTTCATGAACAGGATCTCCAGTGCTCCGGAGCTTGTCTGCCGAATTTCCTAAGGCTCTTGACCAATAAACACCAACATAAGGAGCAAATTCACGAGAAACCTCCATTCGATAGCGTAGACCAACACGAATGGCATTAAACCCAGTTGGTCTATCGAAGCGCTCTGACTCTGAGGGTGAAGCAGACACAGATATACGTGGTTGTATGTACGACGTTTGCGAAATACGATAGTCATATTCTGCTTCCATCGAAATACTGATATCACCGTCTTCGTTGATTATTAACGAGCTATCCACTTCAAACTGGTAGGGAGCCATGCCATACAGGCTAAGAACAGCATAGTTTTCCATGTTGCTCTCACTTGTGAGTTCACCCCGGGTACCAATGCCAACTTGAAATTCCCAAAAAGGTGCGATCAATCGGCTGGCTAATAGCTCTGCTCTTTCAATGTCGGTGGGCTCTCCATCATTCTGTTGATTTTCACCTTCACTTTTAAAATACAAACGGTACGTGTCGCCGCCATACCATGCAATCATGTCCCAAACAGCGATGTTTTCATCACGGTTGTTTCGTGAAATCTCTAGCCTATCGAAAAGTACAATCCCATTGAGCGAGTCCTTCACGGGCGAAGGCCAACTTTCGGCCGTTTCTTGCGCGATACTGCTAAATGTTGCGGTAAGTAATAGTAATCCAAATATAATTCGTAAATTCATTATAAAGCCCCTTTAAGAAACGTTAACAACACGGAACATACCAGCGTCCATGTGATACAGGAGATGACAATGAAATGCCCAATTGCCTGGTGCGTCCGCACTGATCAGTAGTGACACTTTTTCGCTCGGCTTGAGGCTAATTGTGTGTTTACGAGGGGAGGGGGTGTTACCATTTTCGAGCTCCATCCACATCCCGTGAAGGTGAATGGGGTGATACATCATCGAATCATTGACAAGAATGAGTCTTACGCGCTCTCCATATTTGAAGTGAACAGGCTTATCCACTTCAGTGTACTTTTTACCATCAAAAGACCACATGTATCTTTCCATATTACCAGTCAAATGCAGTTCGATGGTTTGTGTCGGTTCACGGTTATCTGGCCACTGTATTGCACCTGTAAGATCTGAATAAACCAGTACCTTATGTGAAACACCATCAAAACCAATGCCTGGGTCGTCAAGTCGACTGATTGGATTTTTGGCAATCATAGACGCACCGGGCCCGTGACCGTCCGGGGAGTGCTTGATTGAAATTTCGTCCACAGGAATTGATTTGTTTTGCATTTCAGGCATCACATCACTGGAACTATGATTAGCCTTGCTACCATGGTTATTATTGGTTTTCGCAGAGCCCATTTCAGCCATTTCATGCGAGCCGGACATACCCATTGCCGCCATGCCTAATTCGGGCATAGGGCGAAGGGCAGGGACCTTCGTTTCTTTGCCGAAAGACGTTGCCAATGTGCCTCTGGCGTAGCCGCTTCTATCCATGCTTTGTGCAAAAATGGTGTAAGTTTTTGTGCCTTTGGGTTTTACGATGACATCATAAGTTTCTGCTACAGCGATCCTTATCTCACCTACCGTGACTGGCTTAACGGGCTGACCATCTACCGCTACAACGGTCAGCTCCAACTCGGGTATTTGAAAATCAAAATACGTCATTGCAGATCCGTTAATAAGCCTTAAACGGATGCTTTCTCCCGATTTGTATAACGCTGTCCAGTTTGTTTGTGGGTCTCGTCCGTTCATTAGGTATGTATAGGTCGCACCTGTTACATCAAGTATGTCTCTTGGATTCATACGCATTCGAGACCACATCGCTCGTTCCTTGATCGTATTAACGAGCCCTTGATTCTTTATATCACTAATCGTGTCATCAACTGTCCGCTGCTGATAATTGTAATACCCCTCTGCAACTTTCAGGTGACGGAATACATCGTGAGGATCCTCGAAGGTCCAGTCACTGAGAATAATTGTGTGCTCTCTATCAGCACCGATGTCGCCATCTTTAGGCTATATGATCATCGGCCCAAGATGTCCAAGCTGTTCTTGAAGACCCGAGTGACTGTGATACCAGTAGGTACCGTTTTGCTCAATATCGAACTCATAGGTAAAGGTACTGCCAGCAGCAATACCAGGGAACGATACGCCGGGTACGCCGTCCATTGTGTAGGGTAGAATCAATCCATGCCAATGTATTGATGTGCTCTCACTTAAATTGTTTGTCACGTTTATAGTGACGTGCTGACCTTCCTTCAAACGTACAAGCGGTCCGGGGGACGAGCCATTGATAGTGATGGGTCGTCCTGCAGAGCCTGCAATAAGCTTACTTTCTTTGCTAATAGCCATTTCAATCGTGTCGCCGCTAAGAACGCTGTCACCGAAGCTCGGCGAAAGGTTTTGGCTGGAGCGAGTGAGGCCTTCTGGTGCAGCCCACGCTGGTGAAATCTGACGTAGCAGTGTTGCTCCGCCAAACGTCAAAGCGGCAGATTTAACAAATTTGCGCCGACTTTTGCTTAATTGATTAGACATAGGTCTTTTTCCTTAAAAGTTGACAGATAGAAACACATTCACAACACCACATGACGAATGTGCGTACATGGATTGTTATTACATTAGGGTAAGGTTTATGCTATTGGCGGCCTCAGCAACCGAGTAGTGTGTGGTTGAAGTAAGTGTTCATCGAATGATGAAACACTGTCATTAACGAACTTATATTCATTGTCGAAATAGTTAACGAGCATCCAAATGGAGTAGCAGCTCGCATGAGAACAACTACACAGAGAAGAGCAGCACTTCTCCAAACAGTCCTGGTGATCGTGACTTTTTCTAGCAAGCTGATTAGTTGACTCAAATTGCTCGGTCTCTATCATCTGATTTTGTGACGAATTACTGACAGAATTCTCATTTTCACAGGCGTCTGCAGACGAAATATATACCATGCACATTGCAGCGAGGAGCCATCTCATAAGAGTGCTAAAAGTCTTAAAACTATTTCTGCAGTGACTCATAAATGTTTGAAAACCTATATTTCCGAACTTCGCTCTATGCAAAATATTCTTGATGAGTGAAATTTTTTCATTTAACTTCCTGCAAAATCAAGCCACTCCCATCTTATTGTGCAAACTCGTTAGCTATTAAACAAACTTTGTGCCACGAAAACATTTGAACAAAGCAATTAATACGACCCCACATTAGGCAAATTGCGCAAACAACTTCTATAAGTGCACTCGCGATGAATGTTAGAAGTAATGTATTGAAACCATGCTTAAATGCTGCTGCATTGTTCATAGATACGACCAAGATACAAAACAAGACCTAATAAACAGATTACAACTCTATTACAATTGCGTCATGTAACGGCGAGGGGATAAAATAAAAGCCCTTAATTACAACGAGTTATAAAGTATTTTTGTAATTTTTTGTCGACATCTTATAGCTTCGGACTTGAATACTATCACCTAAGTGTGATGGTATAACATTGCAATTGTGGCGATATCGTGAGTTGTTAATTGAGCGCGGACCAATAAAAGTGTTGTCGAAGCAACGTGGTGTGCACAAAAAATAAACTTAAATTCCCACGCATAGTATGTTTAACCCTTTGGACTAATTAGCTTGAAATACCTTATACCTTTATTTTTTTTGGTGGCTTCTTTTAATGCTGCAACTCAAGAGCGAACCTTTAATTACAAGTTGGTTAATAAAGATAACCAGGCAATACAGACTGCAAAAATTTACATAAAAGTACTAGGCTACAAAACGGAAACTGATAGTGCAGGGCGTTTCAGTTTTGTAGCGCCTGATTTTGATACAATGGCATTAAGCATTGAGTATAACGGCGAAGACTATCTTGTTAGTGTTGATGCCAGTCACAACGGACAAGAAAACAAAATCACGTTGTCAGGGGAGCCAATAGAGCGAATCATTGTTAACGCTAACCTTGAAAAATCGTTACTTAAAATGGCGCAACCTGTCATTATCCTTGAGGGTGATGCGTTGCTTACAAAGAGGGGGGTGAATATCGCGGAAACGCTCGCCCGTGAACCTGGAGTGTCATCTGCACCTTTCGGCCCTGGAGCCGGTCGGCCTGTCATTCGCGGCTTAACAGGGGGTAGGGTAACGGTTCTTAATAATGGAATTGGAACACTAGATGTATCTGCGACAAGCCCAGACCATGCGATATCGAGCGAACCATTAATAGCAAGACAAGTTGAAGTGCTTAAAGGACCCGCTACATTGATTTATGGGGAAAACGCAATTGGTGGTGTTGTCAATGTGGTTACTGACCGAATTCCAACAGAACTACCGCAAGCCCCATTCAGTGGCGGTGCTGAGATTCGCTTTAACTCGGCAAGTCGAGAACAGGCTGGTGTTGGCCAAGTGCTTTTAAATATCGACAATTTAAATATCTATGCTGATGGTTATTATCGAAATAGCCAAAATGTAAATCTACCTGATTCCTTAGGTGGAACGCTTTTCAATAGCGGTATTTCCGCAAACGGCGGCGCTGTAGGGTTTGCGTGGGTTTCCCAAGATTCTGGCTCTATTGGTATATCAATCTCGGATTCAAACAACGATTATGGGCTACCAACCCTCAATAGTGGAGATGAGTTTGTTGGTCTCTCTATTGACCAGAGACGAGTTGATGTTTCTGGGGAAATCTACGTACCTGTAACCTCTATAGAGAAGATAAAGGTTAAAGTGGCCAATAATGACTATGAGCACGTAGAAATAGAAGACGGTGAGATAGGTACGCGTTTTAAAAATGATGCAACTGAATTCCGTCTAGAAGCGTTTCACAATGTCTGGCAAAGTTGGCGGACTGTAACAGGCATACAAGTCATTCAGCGTTCATACTCAGCCATAGGAGAGGAAGCATTTGTGCCACCTTCCTCTACAAACTCAGCAGGGCTATTCGTAATAGGGGAGCGTTCATTCAAAACTTTTGATATCGAACTCGGGATGCGCTTCAATCAGAGTAAAATTGGCTCAGATGTTTTACAAAATGAAAAAACCTTTTGGACATTTAGCTCATCAATTAGAGGGCTAAAGGAATTAAGTGACGGGCATGTTGTGGCCTTGTCTTTATCACACGCTGAGCGCCCACCTAGCGCAGAAGAATTGCTTTCTGATGGGCCTCACCTTGCTACGCAGTCTTTTGAGATTGGTAACCTTGATTTAAACAAAGAAACGTCAACCAATGTCGATATATCGATTCGGCGTTCAGTAAATCGCTTTAATTATGAATTCAACGCTTATCTAAATGAATACAAAGATTTTATATATGAGCGTCCCAATGGAGAGTTTATTGAAGATCTACCTGTCTTTCATTTTACACAACAAGACGCTAGATTTTCTGGAGTGGAATTCGACTTCGACTGGGCTTTTGAATCAAGCCTCCCTTTCGATATCAAAGTAAACGGAATGCTTGACTATGTTCGCGGTCGACTCAAGCAGGGTGGAGATCTCCCTAGAATTCCACCACTAAGACTCGGCTTGGGTGTCACTGTAATCAAAAATAATTTCACTATAAATGCCGACGTTGTTAGATACATGTCACAAAACATGATCGCTGAATTTGAGACAATGTCTCCTGCTTACACAAGTTTGAATCTTGATGTCAATTATTCGCTTTTTAAAGGCTCCAACGAATGGTTGTTTTTTGTTCGTGGTACAAACCTTTTAGACAGCGAAATTATTAACCACACCTCTTTTATAAAAAATATTGCACCGGAAGCTGGACGTTCTCTAAATGCTGGTTTGAGGGTCAATTTTTGAGGTGCAGAAATGTTTTTTGAGAACCAATTGACCCCTTTTGGCTAAATTATTCGCTCTGAGATTGGCTACATACAATTACATCTTTGGTCTTATAGTGACTCGTATTTTTGGTTGCCCTTAAAATGATGCGCATTGTATATCTCAATTAGTGTATATACGAACGCTAATGCCTAAAATAGGAATGGTAGGAAACCGTTACAAACACCCAATGTCTAATACGGTTCAGTATTAGACATAGTGGGCTAAGCGTATTATAGTGGTGCACACTAAAGAATCATGTAATCAGCTGTGGCCACCAAAAAACCAACGCCTTTATTTCCTACCTATATCGAACTGACCGAGCATGAGTCGGCAGACTATCCACAATTAACAAAGTTTCTTGAACAGTCACCAGAATGGGTATTGCAACACTGGGGTTGGGCCAAAGACTACTTGTTATACATTGGCCGAAACAAATCTCAGCATACCTATACACGTTTCAGAAACGATATCGAAAAGTTTCTACTGTGGGTGTTTCTAGTCGACAAACAACCGGTTGATGATTTACGAAAAGCTGACATTTTACGCTATATCGACTTTTGCGTGGCGCCACCGGTTAATTGGATCGGCACCCAATTGCATGACCGGTTTTCGCTAGAGAATGGTTACTTTGCTTCAAACCCTAAGTGGACGCCATTTAGACAAACACCCCCGAAGTACGACAAAGAACGTGTGCCAGATCCCAAAAAATACAAGCCATCTCTACAAACGCTCGAGTCGACTTTCGTGGCATTAAACTCTTTCTACCGGCATTTGATTGATGAAGAAATCTGTTTTGGTAATCCCATACCGTTAGCAAAACGAGACTGTAAACACTTAATAAAAGACAGCCAGGTAAAAACAATCAGTCGTTTAACCGAACAACAATGGCAATACCTATTAGATACTGCAGTTGAAATGGCTGAGGAGGACCCGCTACTGGAGCGCAACTTATTTATTGTGGCGACAATGAAAACGTTATTTCTGAGGCTTTCTGAGCTGTCAGAACGTCAGGATTGGACTCCCATGATGAGTCACTTTTGGACAGATGAGGATAATAACTGGTGGTTTAAGGCTTATGGCAAAGGAAAAAAGATCCGCGATATTACTGTGCCATCAGGTTATTTGCCTTTCCTTAAACGTTACCGAGAATGGCGAGGTCTTTCACCTTTACCGTCTAAAGGTGAACAAACTATCTTGGTTGAAAAAATACGTGGTCGAGGTGGCTTAACCAGTAGGCAGATTTCTAGACTCATTCAGCAGGTGTTTGATGCCGCCTTTACCAAGATGAAAGCTAAGCATGGCCTTAATGCCGCGCAAAAACTAAATGAAGCCACGACACACTATCTCAGACACACTGGCGCAAGTATGGAAATTGAAAGAAATCGTCCATTGAAGGACCTTTCGGAAGACTTAGGGCATTCAAGTAGTGCAACAACAGACACTGTTTACGTGCAAGTTGAGCGGAAACGACGAGCTTCAACTGGTAAAGACCGAAAAGTGGATTAGTCGACTTACTTTTATCATTGTTGGCATATCTTTAGGAATCATGCACTGATGATGATTATATCGTAAATCGTATCCTTTGCGGTGTGGCAACATTTACATGATAAATGGCGTAAATAATTCTCATTTGCTATGCGTTATTTGAGGGTTTTGTTTAAGAAAAGCCTACATTGGGGTTCTAGGGATTTTCCCCTCTAAAGTAACATAGAACGCTACAGGTATTATATTATATGGTCTGTGGCGGTGGGTTACCTTCCAATATTCTGCCA
>NHDB01000002.1 GCA_002167945.1 Flavobacteriaceae bacterium TMED48
CGCTCTTCCGATCTTAACGATGTTAATATTATATGATTTGTATACAAATTTAGCCATATTTTCTCTTAGATACAATACAAATCAACAGGTTATTAACATCGTTATACACATGTTTGCTGGTTATAAATTTAATTTTAAATAAAATTCATTTTTTTCATCCATTCGTCGTTATATATTTTTCCAATATATCTACTCCCAGAATCATGCAATAGTACAACTACAACATCATCTTTTTTGAAGTGATTTTTCAACTGCAAAACACCCTTAATTGCAGCACCGCAAGAATTACCAGCAAAAACACCCTCCTCTTTAGCAAGCTTTCTTGTGTATACAGCAGCATCTTTATCAGTTACTTTTTCAAAATGATCGATAACTGAAAAATCGACATTCTGAGGCAAGATATCTTCACCTATTCCCTCTGTTGTGTAAGGATAAATTTCATTTTTATCAAATACTCCTGTTTCATGATATTTCTTAAAAACTGATCCGTAAGTATCAATACCCCAAATCTTTATATTTGATTTTTTTTCTTTCAGGAATTTTCCTACGCCTGAAATTGTACCTCCCGTTCCTACACCAACTACAAAATGGGTGATTTTACCTTGAGTCTGTTCCCAGATTTCGGGCCCTGTAGTTTCGTAATGAGCCTTTGCATTCGATGGGTTGTCGTATTGATTAACATACCAGGCGTCGGGGGTTTCATCGGCAATACGTTTAGAGGTGCTATAATACGATCGTGGATCTTCTGGAGCCACATCTGTAGGGCAAACAATAACCTCAGCCCCTACTGCTCTTAGTACATCAAATTTTTCTTTAGACTGTTTGTCTGTAGATACACAAATGAGTTTATACCCTTTTACTATGGCAGCTAAAGCCAGTCCCATACCTGTATTTCCTGATGTTCCTTCAACTATTGTACCCCCAGGTTTTAATAAACCTGCAGCCTCTGCGTCCTCAACCATTTTTAACGCCATTCGGTCTTTTACCGAGTTTCCAGGGTTAAAACTCTCTACCTTGGCCATAACAAAAGCATCAATTTCTGAGGTGATATTGTTGAGTTTTATCAGCGGGGTATTTCCTATCGTTTCGAGTATATTTTTTGCGTAGTGCATCAAATTATTTTTGTTTCAAAGATACTGGAATATTGAAGAAACAAATAACAATAAAAAATCAAATTTATCGAGATCGAAGTACTTGTGAGGGAGCTATTTTTAAAATGATTTTAGATGGAATCCACAAGAGAAGTGTGGCTAAAACCAAAAACAATAAATTTAAATAAAGGACTTCATACCAAGCGATGGAAACTGGGGCAATACTCACAAAATAAGTTTGAGGATCTAGTTTAATCCACCCCCATTGTTGTTGACTGAAAAAAATCATAAACCCAATTAAATTTCCAAAAAATAGCCCTCTAGACATAATAGCTACACCGTTGTAAAGAAAAATCTTTTGGATCATCGAATGGGTGGCTCCTAAAGTTTTGAGTAGCCCGACCATTCGAGATCGTTCTAAAATTAAAACCAAAAGTGCTGTGGCCATATTGATTACTCCAACTAAAATCATTACCCCTAAAATGATAAGTACATTAAAATCAAATAATGAAATCCATTGAAAAATACTTGAATAACGATCAGATATTGCAATACTATTGAGTTCTGAGGGCAACCCTAAATACAACTCATCAGCGATTTCAGGCACCCTTGAAAAGCTATTGACAAAAACTTCATAGCCTCCTATTTGTTCAGACTCCCATCGGTTTAAGCTTTGGACGTGTCGGATATCGGCAAAGACTAAATTTTCATCAATATCTGGAAATCCTGAAAAGTAGAGACCTGTAATTTTAAATTTTCTTCTTCTTGGAAAACCTTCTCTTTGCGCACTTTGAAAAAATGCGTCCACGGTATCACCTAAAGTCAGGTTAAGACGATTTGCGACGATCTCAGACATAAATATTTCATTGTTTAGCTCTGATTTAAAATTAGGATACCTCCCTTTTGTCTTAAATCCGTCAAGACTAAACCATTCGAAATCACTTCCAACTCCTTTTAATAAGACTCCTTCAAAATCGTCATTTGCTTTCAACATTCCTGCCTTGATTGCAACGGTATGCATTCGCTTAAAGTCGTTATGCTTTTGTATTTGCTGTTGGACTTCTTTTGAATTTTTAAAAGAAGTTAGGGAAACCTGAGACTCATTGTTTTCAAAAGGTGCAATTAATATTTGACCATTAAATACACTGGTTTTATTTCTAATTTCATTTTGCAGACCTTTACTAAACGCCATTGCAATCAAGATTGCAGCAATTCCTACAGCTACTGCAACGGTGGCTATATTGATTATCCGTGAAGAAACCGTATTTTTATGCTGTTTGTATTGGCGCATTTTTTGCGCGATATATAAAGCTAGATTCAATGAACCACTGTTTAGATTTTACCCTTCTCAAAAATACATTTTTATTTTGTCTTGTACTAAGCATGAGCTTCCTGACTTCCGCTGCACAAGTTCAACCTGCCGCTGCTAATACTGCGGCATACATCCCCAAATTAGAAGGGAAAAAAATTGGTATAGTCGCTCATCAAGCCAGTGTATTCAAGGAGTCTGGGAAGCAAAAACACCTTGTAGACTTGCTGTTGGAAAATAAGCTTAATCTTGTTGGAGTTTTTGCTCCAGAACACGGCTTTAGGGGTATAGCAGATGCAGGAGAAAAAGTGGCTGACGGGAAAGATACTAAGACTCAATTACCCATCTTTTCACTCTATGGAAAAAACCGTAAACCTGCAGCTACTCAATTAAAAGGTATTGATCTTATGGTATTTGATTTACAAGATGTGGGTGTTCGCTTTTTCACCTACCTCTCCACCTTACATTATGTTATGGAAGCCTGTGCCGAGCAAGGAATTCCTCTCATTGTTTTGGATCGGCCAAATCCTAATACTCATTATATAGATGGTCCAGTATTAAATCTCAAACATCAAAGTTTTGTGGGTATGCATCCAGTTCCTATAGTTTATGGCATGACCATAGGAGAATACGCAAAAATGATCAATGGTGAAGGTTGGCTTAAAGAGGGTATCCGCTGCAATTTAGAAGTTATTCCCATTCAAAATTATACGCATAACACTCGTTACGCACTTCCCATTCGGCCTTCTCCTAACCTGCCAAACGCCCAGGCTGTTGCCCTTTACCCAAGCCTCTGTTTATTGGAACCTACGGTAGTGAGTGTGGGGCGGGGAACCAATCAACAGTTTCAAATTTATGGCCATCCTTCCTACACCAAGTATCAATTTAATTTTACCCCTCAACCCAATTTTGGCTCCAAAAATCCTAAACACAAGGGAGAGCTCTGCCATGGGAAAGATTTAACACAAATTGAAAAACCCAGAAAAATAGAGCTTCAATGGCTTTTAGATGCGTATTCCAATTTTCCTGAAAAGGATACTTTTTTCTTAAAAGGATTTGAACGAATTAGTGGAGTAAGTAGTTTGAAAAATCAGCTTATTAAAGGTATTCCAGAAGCAGAGATTCGTAAATCATGGTCAGAAGAACTGAACAAATTTAAAAGGTTGCGAACAAAATATCTGATCTATCCTTAAGGAATATTCAGGTACTTATGTGTTTGCAAGGAGGCCTTCCACTTTGGGTTTTTAAGGACATAATCAACGATCAGTGGCATGACTTTTTCTCTTCTACTCCATTCTGGTTGTAAAAATAATTTACATTCTGCATCTACCTTTTCAGCTTGTTGCTCAGCAAATTCAAAATCGTCTCTGTTGTAAATAATCATTTTCAACTCATCAGCATATTCATAAGCCTGATCAATTGGCAACTTATTTTTTTTTGGCGACAGGCAAAACCAATCCCACTTTCCACTTACGGTGTAAGCCCCTGAAGTTTCTATATGCACTTGAATTTTCAACTCGTGAAGCGACTTACAAAGAGGATTCATATCCCACATTAAAGGTTCTCCTCCTGTCACCACTACTGTATCTGAATATTTTTTAGCATCTGAAACAATTTGGTCAATTGCAGTAGGCGGATGACGTTCAGCATCCCAGCTCTCCTTTACATCACACCAGTGGCAGCCTACGTCACAACCACCAATACGAATAAAATAAGCGGCACTTCCTTTGTAGTATCCTTCCCCTTGCAAAGTGTAAAAGGCTTCCATTAAAGGAAGTAAGGTGCCTTTTTCAACTCCTTTCAAGTCATGTTTCAATTCCATTTTACAAAGGTACCACATTCTAAAATCCTATTTGTCAAGAAATTGTACCTTTATAAAAAAAGAGCTATGCCAAGTCCATTTCATCTTGCTATACCTGTAGACGATCTAGAAGTATGCAGTCGTTTTTATATTGATGTACTAGGTTGCGAAACTGGGAGATCCGACAGCCAGTGGATAGACTTAAATCTTTTTGGACATCAACTAGTATTGCATGTTGATCCCAATCATCTTACAACAAAACATCATAACGAAGTGGATGGAAAATCAGTTCCAATCCCACATTTTGGAGTTTTACTCGAGTGGAAAACTTTTGAAAATTTTGCTCAGCATTTAAAAAGCAAAGATGTTGAATTTGTCATAGAACCTTACCTGAGGTTTGAAGGATTGCCTGGAGAACAAATGACTATGTTCTTTTACGACCCGGCTGGAAATGCCCTAGAGTTCAAGTCTTTTAAAAATCAAGATCAAATCTTCGCA
Organism: Flavobacteriaceae bacterium TMED48; assembly: GCA_002167945.1. Lineage (GTDB taxonomy): Bacteria > Bacteroidota > Bacteroidia > Flavobacteriales > Flavobacteriaceae > MS024-2A. Next base: position 4,700 of record NHDB01000002.1, read on the forward strand.
ACCTAAAACCTTATGACTTCTAAACTGAGTTTTTTTGATACTATTTTTGAACATATTTTTTCAGATAAAAATCAAAAGAAAGTAGAGCGTGCGACGCTGTATTTATCAATTGTAGGGTTTGTAATTCATTTGATCTTGATCTTTTCTAAAAAGTTTGAACTATTTCACACTCCCTTTGAAGCAAGACTACTAGAAGACCCTATCTCTGCAATTTACACACCCTTTTCCATCATCTTGGTCTATGAAATTTATCTTTTAATTGTTTATTTACCACGTTCGTTTACAACTGCTGTTTCAAAACAATTCGAAATTATTTCGTTAATTATCATCAGAAGAATTTTTGGAGATATTCCAAAGGTTGAACTGGATGTCAATTGGTTTGAATATGCTGCAAATAGAGAATTGATATATGATTTGACAGGCGTATTGATGTTGTATTTTTTGATTTACATGTTTAACCAACGGAGGGAAAAACTTCCAAAAAAGTCGCTAAGTGATCGCCTTAAGCGTTTTGTTAGTTCTAAAAGAGCTGTAAGTGTTTTACTTCTTCCCGTCCTTATTTTCACCTCGCTTTACAGTGCCTTTTCTTGGTTTATTGAGCTCTTTTTCTCTGGAAAAAATGCCGGTGGGTTTTCTGACGTCAACGCAGTATTTTACAATGAATTTTTTACTATTTTGATATTGGCCGATGTGTTTATACTTCTGCTTTCTTTCCAGTATACAGAACGCTACAGTCAGTTGATTCGAAATACGGGTTTTGTGATATGTACCATACTGATTCGGCTTTCGTTTGCGACTACAGGCTTGACCAATGTAATTCTCATATTATCAAGTGTACTATTTGGGTTACTGATCTTGAGAATCTATCAGGCACTAGAAAAACAAGCCTAGCCCTTTCTCTGGTAAGCAAATAGGGTATTCTTCAACAACATGGCTATGGTCATGGGACCTACACCACCGGGAACGGGGGTTATAGCGGATGATTTTTGAGCCACTTCATCATAAGCTACATCACCTTTTATCACATAGCCCTTCGGATGATTTACATCTGCTACTCGTGTAATCCCCACATCGATTATGGTAGCACCTTCTTTAACCATTTCAGCAGTAAGATATTCTGGGATACCAAGAGCCATTACTACAATATCTGCGTTCTTTGTCAGTTCAGCAAGGTTTTGAGTCCTACTGTGAGCAAGGGTTACTGTTGCATTCCCCGCTGGCCCTTTTTGACTCATTAAAATACTTATGGGGCGCCCTACGATATGACTTCTTCCTACAACCACACAATGCTTTCCAGAGGTTTCAATATCGTAACGCTCCAAAAGCTCTATAATACCAAAGGGAGTAGCTGGAATAAAGGCATCCATTTCTAAGGCCATACGACCAAAATTTGAGGGATGAAATCCATCCACATCTTTTGTCGGATCAATAGCTAAGAGGATTTTTTCCTCATCAATATGTTTTGGTAATGGCAACTGTACGATGTAACCATCTAACTGATCGTCTTGATTTAATTCATCGATTTTTTTTAAAAGGGTTTCTTCAGTAGTGCTTTCATCCAATTTAATGAGCGTAGAATCAAAACCGACATAATCACACGAACGGACTTTACTCCCGACATAGGTTAAACTAGCACCATCGTCACCAACCAATACTGCGGCTAAATGAGGGAGTCTTTTTCCATTTTTTTTGATTTCAGAAACCGCTACTTTGATCTCTTCTTTTAAATCCTGGGCTGTTTTTTTACCGTCTAGTATTGTCATCTTATTTCATGTTTTGTAGCATCTGCATCATATGTTTACTTTTTCCACCTTGCATCATTTTCATCATCTTACTCATTTGTTCAAACTGCTTGATGAGTTGGTTCACTTCTTGAACTGTGGTCCCCGAACCTTTAGCGATTCTCATTTTCCTACTGTGATTTAACAATTTTGGTTGACTGCGTTCTTTAGGGGTCATCGATCCGATAATGACTTCAATACCTTGAAAGGCATTGTCATCAATGTCAACATCCTTAACCATCTTCCCTACTCCAGGAATCATACCCATGAGGTCTTTCATATTCCCCATTTTTTTTACTTGCTGAATTTGAGAGAGAAAATCATCAAAACCAAATTGATTTTTAGCAATCTTCTTGTTGATTTTTCTGGCTTGCTCCTGGTCAAATTGCTCCTGTGCTCGCTCTACTAAAGAAACCACGTCACCCATCCCCAAAATTCGATCGGCCATACGATCTGGATAGAATACATCTAAGGCTTCCATTTTTTCTCCAGTCCCGATAAACTTGATGGGTTTGTCAACTACAGATTTGATTGATAATGCTGCTCCCCCTCGAGTATCTCCATCGAGTTTGGTAAGAACAACTCCATCAAAATTTAAAATATCATTAAATGCTTTGGCCGTATTTACTGCATCTTGACCCGTCATGGAGTCAACAACAAAAAGCGTCTCTGAAGGCTTGATCGCATGATGTATGGCTTTGATCTCATCCATCAAAACTTCATCAACAGCTAAACGTCCTGCGGTGTCGATTATAACTAGGTCATGTTTGTCTTTTTTAGCGACTTCTAGGGCTGCTTTGGCAATTTTAACAGGATTTTTTTCATCTCTATCTTCATAAATTGTTGCACCTACTTGCTCTGCCACTACACCCAGTTGGTCAATGGCAGCTGGACGGTAGACGTCGCAGGCAACTAACAAAGGTTTTTTTGCATGCTTCTTTTTAAGGTGAAGAGCAAGTTTGCCGCTAAATGTAGTTTTACCAGAACCTTGCAAGCCCGACATCAAAATAATCGTTGGACTTGAATCTAAATTGATTCCGACCGCATCGGAACCCATCAGTTCAACCAACTCATCTTTTACAATTTTGACTAATAATTGGCCGGGCTGAAGGCTTGTTAAGACCTTTTGTCCTAAAGCTTTTTCCTTTACTCTTACCGTAAATTCTTTAGCGATCTTAAAATTTACATCAGCATCCAATAACGCTCGGCGAACTTCTTTAAGCGTTTCCGCAACATTGATCTCTGTGATCTTGCCATGCCCCTTTAAAACCTGAAATGCCTTATCGAGTTTGTTACTAAGATTGTCAAACATATGTATTAGGTCTGGTTACTTTCTCGCAAAAATAAGGAATGCGATTTGATTATTCTTCATTTGAATCCTTGGAATGAAACATCAAACCCATTACAACAGCATGAGGAAAAGTAATAGCGGCAAGGAAAGAAAAGAAAATTGAAAGATATTGGTTCTCTGGCACGCTAACAAAGTAATAAAATAGCAGCATACCTGCTAGAGCTAAAATCCAGTATGCTGCTGCTGCCTTCAAATATTGTATAAGTGAATTTCGAGTACTAGCTTTATAGATATATTTGAGCTGAGAGTTTAAGGAGGGAATACTGTGCCACAAAACAAAATACAAACCAAATCCAAACAATAAACTGGCATTTGTAAATAAAAATACAAGTACAACTAACAATAACAACTCCAATAGATAATGGACCAGATTTCTTTTACTAAAAATAAGGTACAGTAAAAATGCCAAAAAAGAGACTACTAAGCCAATCCAAAAAAACGAAAACGCTAGTGCTACTCCCGTAATTTGATATATTATTTGAGCACTCTGTTCGTATTGAAATGTAAATATTGAGAAAAAAATAATTGCACCGTATGAAAAGTAGAACACGAATGGATTCAATCGAACGGGAGTCCTTCCGCTCCAATGCTGTTCGCCAAAATGATAACAGCTGACCAGCACAAAACTTAATAAGGCTATTTTTGGAATAAAGAAGAAAAGTACAATTCCCAATAATACTACTCCTATATATAGGACAAAAAATTTAAAACCAGTTGTACCTTCTTTTTGGCGTGTTTTTTTAGCAATAATTTTAAGGTCATTAGCTCCGTGGAGTATCCCAAAAGATAAAATTCCGAAAATTGCGACTAGATTTTGAACCCAAATTGGAGTAAAAAGGGAAAAAATGATTGAAAATAGGCTGATCCCAAAAAAAGCGAGGAAATGTTTTGGAACTGTAAATGAGTCAGTTAGCGTTTTCAACAGAAAATATTTTAAATAAAATAGTGAGTAAGTTTAATTTTTTCTAAATTTATCTAAACAAAAACAAATAATTGATTTAATCATGGAAAAAATTCTAAGCTTAATGACTGTGGCACCAGCAATGGCCACTGACGACTATGTAGGATTCACATTCTTCGTAGGTTGTATGGCGATGATGGCAGCATCAGCGTTTTTCTTTCTCTCAATGAACTCGTTTGACAACAAATGGAAAACTTCTATTTTGGTGTCTGGACTAATTACGTTTATTGCAGCAGTACACTACTGGTACATGCGAGACTATTGGGCAACCAATATGACCTCACCTACTTTCTTTAGATATGTAGACTGGGTATTGACAGTACCGTTAATGTGTGTTGAATTCTATTTAATTCTAAAAGCAGCAGGTGCTACAAAACAATTGATGTGGAAAATGATTTTCGCTTCTATTGTGATGTTAGTAACTGGATACTTTGGAGAAGCTGTTTACACTACAGGATCTGGTCCTGCAGTATGGGGGCTTGTTTCTGGTCTTGCTTACTTTTGGATTGTCTACGAAATCTGGATTGGTGGAGCTGCAAAGCTCGCTGCCTCTGCAGGTGGAGCAGTTCAATCTGCACACAAAACNCTNTGCTGGTTCGTTCTTGTAGGATGGGCTATTTATCCTATCGGATATATGGCTGGTACTGAAGGATGGTACAGTGGAATCTTTGGTGGTCTTCCAATGGATGTTGTTTACAANNTCGGNGATGCTATCAATAANATTGGATTTGGTTTGGTTGTTTACAACTTGGCTGTTCAATCTAAATAATCCCATGTTGGGNAAATATTGCTATGAAAAAAAAATCGCTCTTCGGAGCGATTTTTTTTTACATTCTTTCTGGCACTTGCATCCCCAACAACCCTAAACTACTTTGAATAACCTTAGCAACCTNNCTACACAAGCNCAGTCTGAATGACTCTAACTCTNTNTCGTCTCCTCCCAAAATAGGAACATTTTGATAAAAAGAATTAAATAATTTGACTAGATCGTAGGTGTAATTTGCAATAAGTGCAGGACTGTATTGCTTAGCAGCTTGCTGAATNGTTTCAGGATAGGATAGCAACTGCTTTATAATATCTTTTTCTTTAGGGTTNATTTCGACTATTTTATGAGACNGGGAACTCACAGCTTTACTCCTTANTATAGATTGGATTCTAGCATAGGTATACTGGATAAAAGGGCCAGTATTTCCAGNAAAATCNACTGAAGTTTTTGGATCGAAGAGTATGCTCTTCTTGGGGTCTACTTTAAGTATAAAATATTTTAAAGCACCTAAACCAATGGTATGATAAAGAAGCTTTTTGTCATCAACAGACATTCCTTCGAGCTTTCCAAGCTCTTCTGAAAGATTGGCTGCGGTGGCCGTCATTTCATTCATTAAGTCGTCTGCGTCCACAACTGTACCTTCTCTACTCTTCATCTTACCCTCTGGCAAGTCTACCATCCCATAACTCAAATGATAAAGGGAATCAGCCCATGAATAACCTAACTTCTTTAAAATCAAAAACAAGACTTTAAAATGATAATCCTGTTCATTTCCAACTGTGTAAACCATACCGTCCATCGTTGGATTGTCCTTGAAACGCTGTAAAGCNGTTCCTAGATCTTGAGTCATGTATACTGCTGTACCGTCGGATCGGAGTANGAGCTTTTCATCTAAACCTTCTTCAGTAAGATCTACCCAAACAGAANNNTCATCTTTTTTGTNAAAAATTGATTGTTTTAAACCTTGTTCGATGAGCTCCTTACCTAGTAAGTAGGTTTTGCTTTCATAATAATNGGAATCAAANGACACTCCAAGGTTGNAGTAAGTAGTTTNAAATCCTTTATAAACCCAATTATTCATTTTTTCCCAAAGGGCAACTACTTCAGCGTCACCCGACTCCCAGGCTCTTAGCATTTGCTGCGCTTCTAAAAATAATGGGGCTTGCACTTTGGCCTCTTCAATTTCCATCCCCTTAGAAATCAGTGAATCAATCTCCTTTTTGTNTTCTTGATCAAAACGGACGTAATAATTACCTACTAATTTATCTCCTTTTAACCCCGAAGTCTCAGGAGTTTCTCCATTTCCATAGCGCTTCCATGCAACCATGGATTTACAAATATGTATCCCACGGTCGTTAATGATTTGTGTTTTGAGCACATTTTTACCACTGGCTTCTAAAATTTGAGCAACAGCATAGCCCAATAAATTATTTCTTATATGTCCTAAATGAAGTGGTTTGTTAGTATTAGGGGAAGAATACTCGACCAAATAAACTGATTTAGAATCTGGCTTGACATGTCCGTAGTTTTGGGATGCAGAGATTGCATTNAGCNCTTTGACATAATAAGCATCTGCNATANTCAAATTTAAAAANCCNTTTANGACATTATAATCAGTAANCCACTCAGTATGGGACTTNAGGAAATCCCCCAATTGATTTGACAGTTCTAGTGGATTTGTCTTGATAAAACGCAATAAAGAAAAAACCACTAAAGTAAGATCTCCTTCAAACTCTTTTCGAGTAGCTTGAAACTCAAACTGAGGGACAGTTACCTCAAAAGTNTCTTTTAAATAAGGCTTTAAAGCCTCTGAAATCTGTTGCGTTAGTGATTGCATAAATGAGTTTTGGCAAAGATAATTATTGTAAACCAATTTGAGTGTTCAAATCAATGGCTTTCAGGTCGAATTCTCCCGTATATTTANCCCCATTTNATTGTCAAATTTTCTTTCAAAAACTCCATNTAAAAAAATNTGCTTAGTCTAGAAGCCGTATCTTAGCAACTCATGNTAGTAAATATATCTTATAANGATCCTGAAGTCAAACGGAAGATTGAAGATGCTGTTGGAAAGCCTTTTTCCTTGCAAAAANGATGGAAACTTGGNGGAATTGGCTCTCCAAAACTCTTNATGAATAGTTNTTCGATTGACATTCACAATCTGATGATCCTAGATCATAACATCAATCAATGCAATATTGAATTGCGTCCTCAAGGGATAATTGTCCGTTTTAGGAGTCTTTTAGAAACTTATGGATTAGTAATCCCCTACTTCAAGCTTAAGGTTTATAAGGGCAAAGCAGAGGAATATTCCATTTACATGGATCAGTATTTTATTAAAGTTTTGGCAGATAACAAAAGCATTCATCAATTCTTTAAAAAANTAGCTGATGAAAAGATATTAAATACTCCAACCTCCTTTGAAGACCTTTAGCAGATTAGAATGATCGTTCAGTCTTCCCNGTATAAATCTGACGTGGACGCCCAATAGGTTCATTGTTTTTTCTCATCTCCAACCACTGAGCAATCCATCCTGGTAGTCGTCCGAGAGCAAACATTACAGTGAACATCTCCGTTGGAATACCNAAAGCGCGGTAAATAATNCCAGAATAGAAATCGACGTTAGGATANAGTTTTCGTTCGATAAAGTAAGGATCNCTTAAAGCTTCCTNTTCAAGTCCTTTAGCAATCTCAAGCACAGGGTCATTAATTCCCAATTCTTGAAGGACCTCATCAGCAGCTTTTTTGATTATTCGAGCTCTAGGATCAAAGTTTTTATAAACACGATGACCAAATCCCATCAAACGGAAAGGATCATTTTTGTCTTTGGCTTTTGCCATGTATTTTTTGGTATCTCCACCGTCAGCTTGTATGGCTTCAAGCATTTCTATCACTGCTTGGTTGGCACCTCCGTGAAGTGGTCCCCAAAGTGCTGAAATACCAGCAGATACTGAAGCGAAAAGTCCTGCGTGTGACGAGCCTACAATACGAACTGTAGAGGTTGAACAGTTCTGCTCGTGATCTGCGTGTAAAATCAATAATTTGTTTAGTGCATTGACCAATACTGGACTGGGCTCAAAATCTTGATGTGGTAATTTAAACATCATGTGAGCGACATTTTCAACATAAGACAGTGAAGTATTGGCATAATTCAAAGGCAGACCTTTTACCTTACGATGCGTCCAGGAGGCAAGTATAGGAAATTTGGCCATCAACATAATAATGGCTTCACGCATATCTGCTTCGGATTCTATATCAACTGAATTCGGATTAAATGTAATCAGGCCTGAAGTCAGAGAAGAAAGGACTCCCATTGGATGAGCTGCCTTTGGAAAACTTTTTAAGATTAACTTCAAATCTTCATCAACTAATGAATCTTCTCGAATTTCTTTATTCAATAAATCCAGCTCACTTTGAGTGGGTAATTCTCCAAAGATTAGCAAAAAGGCCACCTCTATAAAGCTTGATTTTTCACATAAATCTTCTATGGAGTACCCTCGATATCTTAGGATTCCTTCTTCACCGTTTAAAAAAGTAACTCCACTTTTACAAGAACCTGTATTTTTATATCCAGGGTCATAAGTAATTAAACCTGTTTGTGCTCTTAAGCTTTTTATATCAATACCTTTTTCATTCTCAGAACCTTCAACTAATGGAAACTCAAAGGTTTTATCCTGATAGGTAAGTTTTACTGAATCACTCATTCTAAATCATCTTTATTTATTCAACTATCCTAACTGTACTCAATAAAGTAGTGGGGCTATACTTTGAGCTATCTTGTTTTACTTAAATACTTTTTTCCCAGGAAAATAAGCTTGACGTTCCAATGCTTCTTCAATACGCAACAACTGATTGTATTTTGCCATACGGTCACTTCTCGAAGCAGAACCCGTCTTTATCTGTCCTGTATTAAGGGCAACAGCTAAATCAGCTATTGTGTTGTCCTCTGTCTCTCCAGAACGGTGTGACATCACGGAAGTATAGCCTGCTCGATGAGCCATATCAACGGCGGAAATAGTCTCGGATAAAGTACCGATTTGATTTACTTTAATCAAAATGGAATTTGCTATACCTTCATCTATTCCTCTACTTAAACGCTCAACATTGGTCACGAAAAGGTCGTCACCAACGAGTTGAACACGGTCTCCTGCTTTCTCAGTGAGTAATTTCCATCCTTCCCAATCATTTTCATCCATTCCGTCTTCGATTGAGATGATGGGGTATTTGGCACTCAATTCTGCTAAATAGCTCGCTTGCTCCTCTGAATTTCTTTTGACTCCTTTATCGCCTTCAAAAAGGGTATAATCATAAACCCCGTTTTCGTAAAACTCTGCTGCTGCACAATCCAAAGCGATCATGACTTCTTCTTCAGGTTTATAGCCTGCATTTTGAATTGCTTTTAAAATAGTATCTAGAGCGTCTTCTGTTCCATCTAAAGATGGAGCAAATCCTCCTTCATCACCAACAGCTGTACTTAAATTTCTGTCGTGAAGTACCTTTTTTAGATGATGAAAAATCTCAGACCCCATTTGCATGGCGTGAGTAAATGACTTAGCTCCTACAGGCATTACCATAAATTCTTGAAAGGCAATAGGTGCATCGGAATGTGAACCCCCATTAATAATATTCATCATGGGTACGGGTAAAGTTTTAGCACTTACACCACCAATATATCGATATAAAGGAAGCCCAAGTTCATTTGCGGCAGCTTTAGCTGCAGCCAGGGAAACACCTAAAATTGCATTTGCTCCCAGTTTTGATTTGTTAGGTGTACCATCCAAATCAATCATAGATTGATCTATGTTTTCTTGCTCAAACACTGAGGTTCCAATAATTTCTTGGGCAATCCTATTGTTTACATTATCAACAGCTTTGCCAACGGCTTTACCTAAATAAGCACTTCCTCCGTCTCTAAGTTCTACTGCTTCATGCTCTCCAGTGGAAGCCCCTGAAGGGACTGCTGCTCTTCCCAAAATGCCGTTTTCAGTGATTACATCTACCTCTACAGTTGGATTCCCTCTGGAATCAAAAATCTGTCTCGCATGCACGCTAATAATGATACTCATGTGTGTTTAAATTAAAGTGGTTTTATTTGAATATTATTGGTTTTCTAAAATTTCTTTGAATTGATCAAAAAGGTAAACTGAATCGTTTGTTCCCGGTCCTGCTTCAGGATGATACTGGACCGAAAAGCAGTTTTTGCCATTCAAACGCATCCCTGCAAGGGTTTGGTCATTTAAATGAATATGGGTAATCTCAACATCGGGATGCTTTTTAGCAGCTTCCATTTCTACCGCAAATCCGTGATTTTGTGATGTGATTTCTCCTTTACCGGTCAGTACATTCTTAACCGGGTGGTTAATTCCTCGATGACCATTAAACATTTTAAAGGTTGGTATACCGTTAGCTAGTGCAATGATCTGGTGCCCTAGACATATTCCAAACAAGGGTTTGTCTGAATCAATGATTTGCTTTGCAACACGCTGAACTGATTCAAGCGGTTGGGGATCTCCTGGACCATTTGAAATAAAATATCCATCAGGATTCCAAGCAGCCATAGTTTCTAACGAAGTATTGTAAGGAAAAACTTTGACATACATATCTCTTGCAGCCATGTGCTTTAGGATATTGCGCTTAATTCCTAAATCTAAAGCTGCTATTTTAAAGCTTGCATCCGGATCTCCATAGGTATAGGCCTCTTTAGTAGATACTTTAGATGCGAGCTCCAAACCTTCCATACTTGGAGCATTTTGCAATTCTTTTACTAACTCATCTTCTCTTTCTACTTCCGTAGAAATTACAGCATTCATGGCGCCGTTTTTACGAATGTAGTTGACCAAAGCACGGGTATCAACATCTGAAATGGTCACTAATTTATGCTTCTCGAGATAATCAAATAAAGACATTTCAGCAGCCGCTCTTGAATAAGAAAAACTAAAATCTTTACAAATAAGTCCAGAAATCGAAATTCGATCCCATTGAGAATCGCTTTCTAGAAAGCCGTAGTTGCCAATATGGGTATTGGTCGTAACCATTATCTGACCAAAATATGAAGGATCGGTAAAGATTTCTTGGTAACCGGTCATACCAGTATTGAAACAAATCTCACCAAAAGCTGAACCTTCTATACCAATTGATTTACCGTAAAATTTAGTGCCGTCTGCTAAGAGCACAAACGCTTTTTTTCTAGATTGATATTTCATATTAATTATTTACAAAATAAACCAAAAAAAAGGATAAACTAAAACGTTTATCCTTTTAAATTACTGGGAATTAAATAGTATTATGGAATTATTCTCCATCTTTATTTTCTGATTCTTTCCCTTCGTTTTTTGGAGCTTCAGCTGGATTTTCAGGAGCCGCTGTTTCTACCTGATCAACTTTTTCCTCTACTTCTTGAGCTTCAACTTTTTCTTTTTCCACTACTGCCTCTGCTGCTGGAGCTGTTGATTTAGATTTCCCTCCACGTCTTCTAGACTTTTTCTTGGCTTTTTCTTCGGTTTTATAAACCTCGTTAAAATCAACCAATTCAATCATTGCCATGTCAGCATTGTCACCCAGTCGATTCCCTAATTTAATAATTCGGGTATAGCCTCCTGGACGGTCACCTACTTTAGATGCAACCTCTCTAAACAATTCTGATACTGCTGTTTTATCTCTTAAAGAAGAGAAAGACAAACGTCTGTTGTGAGTGGTGTCTGATTTTGATTTGGTAATGATAGGCTCAATAAACTGCTTTAGCGCTTTTGCTTTAGTTACCGTTGTATTGATTCTCTTATGCTCAATCAATGAACAGGCCATATTGGCTAGCATTGATTTTCTGTGGGCGGTCTTTCTACCCAAATGAATTACTTTTTTTCCGTGTCTCATTTTCCTTACTTAAAAATGTGGATTAATCTTTATCTAACTTGTACTTCGCTAAGTCCATTCCAAATGAAAGGCCTTTGAGAACAACGAGTTCTTCTAATTCTGTCAACGATTTTTTACCAAAGTTTCTAAACTTCATCAGATCGTTTTTGTTATACGAAACTAAATCGCCAAGAGTATCAACTTCTGCCGCTTTTAAACAGTTTAAAGCACGGACGGAAAGGTCCATATCTACCAATTTAGTTTTTAGCAATTGACGCATATGCAATGATTCCTCATCGTAGGTTTCGGCTTGAGCTATTTCGTCAGCTTCTAGAGTGATGCGCTCATCAGAGAACAATAAGAAATGGTGAATTAGCGTTTTGGCTGCTTCGGTCAGGGCGTCTTTAGGATGAATAGATCCGTCTGTGATTACCTCGAATATTAATTTTTCGTAATCAGTTTTTTGCTCTACACGAAAGTTTTCTATGCTGTATTTTACATTCTTTACAGGAGTAAAAATAGAATCGATGGCAATTACACCAACCTCAGCATTCGTCTTTTTATTTTCTTCTGCAGGAACATATCCTCTTCCTTTTTCGATGGTAATTTCCATATTCATTTGCACATCTTTTCCAAGATTACAAACGACCAGGTCAGGATTTAAAACTTGAAATCCAGAAATAAATTTCTGAAAGTCTGCAGCTTTGAGTTGTTCTTGACCTCCTATAGAAAGAGTTACTTTTTCTTCTTCGATTTCGTCGATCTGACGCTTAAACCGAATTTGTTTCAGGTTCAAAATAATCTCTGTAACATCTTCCACTACTCCAGGAATGGTAGAAAACTCATGCTCGACGTTTTCAAGCTTAACAGAAGTTATTGCAAAGCCTTCTAGTGAGGATAATAATACACGTCTGAGTGCATTTCCTACTGTAAGACCGTATCCAGGTTCTAAAGGACGAAATTCAAATTTGCCTTCGAACTCTGAGGAGTCGATCATAATAACTTTATCCGGTTTTTGAAAATTCAGTATTGCCATAATTTGCTTCCGTTTGCTTATTTAGAGTATAATTCTACGATTAATTGTTCCTTGATATTCTCAGGAATTTGAAGTCGTTCAGGAACATTTACATAAGTTCCTTGAAGCTGATCACTATTCCAGCTTAACCATTCGTAAACAGAAGAGTCTTTCGCTTTTGCTTCAACTATAATGTTTAAAGATTTTGATTTTTCTCTAACACCCACGACGTCTCCCGCTTTTACTTGGTAAGAGGGTATATTAACGATAGAACCGTTTACGGTAATGTGTCGGTGAGAAACCAGCTGACGTGCACCGCTTCTTGAAGGTGAAAGACCAAATCTGTAAACTACATTATCCAATCTAGATTCACACAGTTGAAGCAATACTTCACCTGTTACGCCTTTACTTCTACTTGCTTTTTCAAAAAGGTTGCGGAACTGACGTTCTAGGATGCCGTAAGTAAACTTTGCTTTTTGCTTCTCCATAAGCTGAACAGCGTATTCAGATTTTTTACCTCTTCGTCTCGCGTTTCCGTGCTGTCCTGGAGGATAATTTCTTTTTTCGAAGGATTTGTCTTCTCCGAAGATGGGCTCGCCAAATTTTCGAGCAATTTTTGTTTTTGGACCAGTATATCTTGCCATAATTGGGTTTTTTTGAACAGAGAGCTATGAATTAAGGTCACTTCCTTCGATAGCTAGTAAACTGCTCTTGATATTAATATTAAACTCTTCTTCGTTTGGGGGGTCTACAACCGTTATGAGGTAGTGGAGTCACATCGATGATTTCCATAACTTCTATACCGTTGTTGTGTAATGTTCTGATTGCCGATTCACGACCATTTCCTGGTCCTTTGACATACACTTTCACTTTGCGTAAGCCAGCCTCTTGAGCTGTCTTAGCACAGTCTTCTGCGGCGGTTTGTGCTGCGTAAGGTGTATTCTTCTTAGATCCTCTGAATCCCATCTTACCAGCAGAAGACCAAGAAATAACTTCGCCTTTTGTGTTGGTAAGAGAAATGATGATGTTATTGAAAGAAGCAGTTACATGCGCTTCCCCAATGGATTCAACAATTACTTTTCGTTTTTTTCCTGCTGTTTTAGCCATAATTACAAACTATTATTTAGTTGCTTTCTTTTTATTTGCTACCGTCTTACGTTTCCCTTTTCTAGTACGCGAGTTATTTTTTGTTCGCTGTCCACGTAAGGGCAATCCCGATCTGTGACGGATTCCTCTGTAGCATCCAATATCCATCAAACGTTTGATATTGAGTTGTACTTCTGAACGTAGTTCCCCTTCAATTTTAAAAGAGCTTACTGCTTCACGGATACGTCCTGTCTCATCATCCGTCCAATCGGATACCTTTTTGTTTTCATCTACTTTAGCCGTTTCCAAAATACTTTGTGCACGACTTCTACCGATACCGAAAATATAGGTAAGAGCGATAACGCCTCTTTTTTGCTTTGGAATGTCTACTCCTGATATTCTAGCCATAATTAACCTTGTCTTTGTTTGAATCTAGGATTTTTTTTGTTGATCACGTACAAGCGACCTTTTCGTCGTACGATTTTGCAGTCTGCGCTGCGTTTTTTTAATGATGCTCTTACTTTCATAACTATGAATTATATTTTAAAATCTAAAAGTGATCCTCGCTTTTGTTAAATCGTANGGACTCATTTCTAGTTTAACTTTATCTCCTGGTAATAACTTAATATAATGCAAACGCATCTTGCCAGATATATGGGCAGTTACTACATGTCCATTTTCAAGCTCAACNCGAAACATTGCGTTAGACAATGCTTCTATGATGGTTCCTTCTTGTTCTATTGCTGCTTGTTTTGCCATATACTTAGTTTGTTCCTCTTCTTGTTTTTCCAGATTTCATCAATCCATCGTANTGTCGATTCAATAAGTATGAATTTACTTGCTGTATAGTGTCAATNGCCACACCTACCATAATGAGAAGTGAGGTCCCTCCATAAAATAAGGCCCAGCCTTGCTGAATCCCAATCAACTTTACTACTATAGCAGGGAATACTGCAATTCCAGCTAAGAATAATGAACCAGGGAAAGTAATGTGAGACATTACCGTGTCTAAGTATTCAGAGGTTTCATTTCCAGGTCGTATCCCGGGTACAAATCCACCACTGCGTTTTAAATCGTCAGACATTTTGTTTGTCGGCACTGTAATCGCTGTATAGAAGTANGTAAACACNATAATTANTAGTGCAAACAGCACGTTGTACCAAAGCCCAAAAATATCAGAAAAANTGGCTTGCATCCATTGTCCGACATCGGAATCACCAAGAGCGCCTCCAATGTATGCAGGTGCAAACATGATTGCTTGAGCAAAGATGATAGGCATTACTCCTGAAGCATTAAGCTTTAAAGGTATGTATTGTCTCGATCCGTAAACAGTTCGATCAGAAGTTGCTCCACCCGCNTGTCTTCTCGCATACTGAACTGGTATTCTTCTCACAGCNAGTGTCAAGAGTATGGAAAGTAGTATGATTACAATCCAAAGGACCAATTCAATAAGGATTAGCATCAAGCCTCCGTTGTTTTCAGAAACTCTAGAGATAAATTCTTGGGTAAACGAAAGCGGTAAGTTGGCAATAATACCNACCATAATTAATAATGAGATACCGTTTCCGATNCCTTTATCTGTAATTTTCTCTCCAAGCCACATGGCAAANATGGTCCCAGTAACCAATATGATGACAGAAGAAATGATGAAAAGAGGTCCTTTGCCTAGTACAAATGCACTTTCTGGAACACCCAGTGCACTCAACCCGTAAAGNTANGCTGGNGCTTGTACCACACAAATAAGAATGGTTAACCAGCGTGTAATTTGATTGATTNTCTTTCTTCCNCTTTCACCTTCTTTCTGNAGTTTTTGAAGGTAAGGCACAGCAATACCCATCAATTGAACTACAATAGAAGCTGAGATATAGGGCATGATACCAAGCGCAAANACAGAAGCATTTGCAAAAGCACCTCCNGTAAAAGCGTTTAGAATACCTAAAAGACCTCCTCCGTCAGTACGGCTGCTNAGAGCAGCNAGCTGAACAGGATCAATCCCTGGTAANACCACTTGTGCTCCAAGACGNTATACCAATAACATCCCTAACGTCAAGAGNACTCGATCTCGAAGTTCTTCGATTTTGTAAATGTTATAAAGGGTTTCTAAAACTTTTTTCATTGGGGATAATATTAAACNATTACAGCTTCTCCTCCAGCAGCCTCGATAGCCGCTTTTGCTGATGCTGAAAATTTATGCGCACTCACTTTAATCGANCCCTCGATTNTACCACGACCTAATATCTTTACCAGATCATTTTTATGNGCTAAACGCAATTCTACAATNTTNTCTAAAGTGAGTTCTTTTTTGACTTTTTTATCATTCAATAGATCCTGAAGTGTGTCTAAATTGATCGCTGTGTATTCTTTTCTATTGATATTTTTAAAACCAAATTTTGGNACACGTCTTTGNAGGGGCATTTGACCNCCTTCAAATCCAATTTTCTTGGAATATCCTGAACGAGATTTTGCTCCTTTATGTCCTCTTGCAGCAGTTCCTCCTTTTCCGGATGCTTGACCTCTCCCTAAACGCTTTCCAGCAGTTTTGGTTGATCCTGGTGCAGGTGTTAAATTTTCTAAACTCATAATGACTTATTTATACTTCGGTTACGCTAACCAAATGTTTTACTTTTTGAATCATTCCCAAGATACTTGGAGTAGCTTCGTGAGTAACTTCTTTTCCGATGCCTCTCAATCCAAGTGATTCGAGTACCTTTTTTTGATTACTGATCCGCTTGATGCTACTTTTTACTTGTTTTACTTTTATATGTGCCATTGTTCGATTGCTTATCCGTTAAAGACTTTATCAAGTGAAATACCTCTTTGTTCAGCTATACGTTGCGGGTTTCTCAACTGGAGAAGTGCATCAAAAGTTGCCTTTACAACATTGTGTGGGTTAGAAGATCCTTGTGATTTTGATAGTACATTGTGTACTCCAACAGCTTCCAAAACGGCACGAACTGCTCCACCAGCAATAACTCCTGTACCTTCAGAGGCAGGCTTTAAAAAGACACGTGCTCCTCCGTACTTCCCTTTTTGCTCATGAGGCAATGTACCTTTATCGACAGGAATACGAATCAAGTTTTTCTTAGCATCTTCAACGGCTTTGGCAATGGCTTCAGAAACTTCCTTTGACTTTCCTAGACCTTGGCCAACTACTCCATTCTCATCACCTACCACAACAATGGCAGAGAATCCAAATGCACGGCCCCCTTTAGTTACCTTGGTTACCCGTTGAACACCTACCAAACGATCTTTCAAATCCAGACCCGCAGGCTTTACTAATTCTACGTTTTTATAATCTTGATACATATCTTATTAAAATTTTAATCCTCCTTCGCGAGCACCTTCTGCTAATGCTTTTACTCTTCCGTGATATAAATAACCTCCACGGTCAAATTTTACTTCTGAAACTCCTGCTTTTGTTGCCAATTGTCCAATACGCATTCCAACGTTGGAAGCTATTTCGATTTTAGTGGTCAGCTTAGCCTCTGCAATTTCTTTGTCTCTAGACGAAGCAGCTACTATTGTTTTTCCAGTTTCATCGTCTATCAACTGAGCGTAAATTTCTTTGTTGCTTCTGTAAACAGACATTCTTGGTGTAGAAGATGTCCCATTGACGATCTTGCGAATACGCTTACGAATTCTATTTCTACGATCTAATTTTGTTAAACCCATGATAATTTATTATGCTGATTTACCTGCTTTTCTTCTAATTTGTTCTCCTACAAACTTGATCCCTTTTCCTTTGTAAGGTTCAGGTTTTCTGAATGATCGGATTTTTGCCGCTACAAAACCAACAAGTTGTTTGTCGTGAGATGTAAGCTTTACAATTGGATTTTTACCTTTTTCTGAAATCGTTTCAATTTTGACTTCTGGAGCAATGTCCAATAAAATATTGTGTGAAAATCCAAGAGCAAGATCTAATTTCTGGCCTTGATTACTAGCTCTATATCCTACCCCAACTAACTCGAGTTCTTTCGTAAATCCTTGGGTAACTCCCTCAACCATATTAGCGATAAGCGCTCGGTATAAACCGTGCTTGGATTTGACAGATTTTTTTTCTGAAGGACGAGAAACCGTAAGAGTGTTATCCTCAATTTTGATTTCAACATCACTGTATTCCTGAGTGAGTTCACCTAGCTTACCTTTTACAACTACTTGCGAGGGCTGGATGTCTATAGTGACTCCTTCTGGGATAGTGATCGGATTGTTTCCTATTCTTGACATTGCTTATACTTTTACTGTTAGTATACGTAACAAATTAATTCTCCACCAATATTTTCTTTGGCAGCTTGTTTTCCAGTCATTACTCCTTGAGAGGTTGAAACGATAGAAATTCCCAATCCGTTGAGGATACGAGGGAGACTGTCTGAACCTGAATACTGACGCAAACCTGGAGTACTGATTCTGTGAATTTTTTTAATGACAGCTTCTTTGGTGAGCTTGTCATATTTTAATGCAATTTTGATATTGCCTTGGTTGTTAGCTGTTTCTTCAAACTTATAACTAAGGATGTATCCTTGATCAAAAAGAATTTTAGTGATTTCTCTTTTAATGTTGGATGCTGGAATATCTACAACACGGTGACCTGCGCGGTTGGCATTTCGAATTCGTGTTAAAAAATCTGCAATTGGATCTGTGAACATAATTTTAATCTCTTAAGGTTACCAGCTGGCTTTAGTTACTCCGGGAATCAATCCTTTATTGGCCATTTCTCTGAACGTTACACGAGAAATTCCAAACTGACGCATATATCCTTTTGGTCTTCCAGTCAACTTACATCTGTTGTGCATACGAATGGGAGAGGCATTACGAGGGAGCTTTTGAAGTGCTTCATAGTCTCCTGCTTCTTTAAGCGCTTTGCGTTTCTCGGCGTATTTAGCAACTGTTTTTGCACGCTTAACCTCACGTGCTTTCATTGATTCTTTAGCCATATTAATTCTTTTTAAAAGGGATTCCTAATTCGGTTAATAATGATTTTGCTTCTTGATCTGTAAGAGCAGTAGTCACAAANGTAATGTCCATCCCGTTGATTCGATTTACTTTATCAATATCAATTTCAGGGAAAATAATCTGCTCAGTTACACCAAGTGTATAATTTCCTCTACCGTCAAATCCAGTAGCTTTAACGCCNTGNAAGTCACGAACACGNGGAAGTGCAGCNGTAACCAAACGGTCNAAAAATTCGTACATNCGCTCACCNCTAAGGGTAACTTTNGCNCCNATNGGCATTCCTTTTCTCAATTTAAATGCCGCAACATCTTTTTTNGATAANGTAGAAATNGCNTTTTGACCNGTGATTAAGGTTAACTCATCTACNGCGTGATCAATTAATTTTTTNTCNGCGACAGCAGCACCCACTCCTCTACTGAGAACNATTTTCTCNAGTCTGGGTACTTGCATNACACTCTTGTAACTNAACGTCTCTTTCAAACTGTTGACGATACGCTCGTTNTATTCTTTTTTAAGTCTAGGTGTATAACTCATGATTAAATGACTTCATCGGTTTTTTTAGAGAAACGAACCTTNGTATCATCNTCCATACGGTACCCNACTCGGGTTGTTTTACCATCTGATGTTAACAGTGATAAATTAGAGATATNAATCGGTGCTTCTTTTTCTGTGATTCCACCCTGTGGNTTTTGTGCATTTGGTTTATTGTGTTTCTTAACCAAGTTCACACCTTCCACTATGGCTTTATTCGTTTCACGGGATACGCTCAATACGTTGCCTTCTGTTCCTTTGTGTGAACCCGCAATCACTCTTACGTTGTCTCCTTTTTTTATTTTAATTTTTGTTGCCATATCTAAGTTTTATAACACTTCAGGTGCTAATGAAACAATTTTCATAAACTGCTTGTCTCTTAATTCTCTTGCTACAGGACCGAATACACGTGTTCCACGCATTTCTCCAGTAGGGTTAAGTAATACACAGGCATTTTCATCAAAGCGTATGTAAGATCCATCAGGTCTTCTGATTTCTTTACGGGTTCTTACTACTACTGCAGTAGATACCTGACCTTTTTTGACAGTTCCAGCAGGAGAAGCTTCTTTTACGGTCACAACGATTTTGTCACCTATGGAAGCATAACGTCTTTTTGTACCTCCCAATACGCGGATTGTAAGCACTTCTTTGGCGCCAGTATTGTCCGCAACTCTAAGTCTTGATTCTTGTTGTACCATCTTACTTCGCTCTTTCTATTATTTCAACCATGCGCCAGCACTTAGACTTACTCATTGGTCTTGTTTCCATAATTTTTACTGTATCTCCGATATTACAGTCATTCTTTTCGTCATGANCTACGTACTTTTTAGTCTTNAATACGAATTTNCCATACATCGGGTGCTTTACGCGTTTGACCTCAGAGACCACTATGGATTTTTCCATTTTGTTACTGGTCACNACCCCTACACGTTCTTTTCTTAAGTTTCTTGTTTCCATGTGCTTATGCTTCTTGATTGCTTAGGGCTGTTTTTAATCTNGCGACCACACGGCGTGTNGATCGAAGTTGTAANGGATTTTCNAAAGGTGAAATGGCNTGNGTCATTTTCAATTCCTCAAGTTGCTTTTGGAATTCNCNCAATTTNTCTTGAAGGTCCTCTTTNGANAGCTTATTTATTTCTGATTGTTTCATAATTCCTNCTTATGCNTNGTAATCACGAGCGACAACAAATTTTGTTTTTACTGGAAGNTTTTGGGCGGCNANACGAAGTGCCTCTTTGGCTACATCGTGAGGTACACCTGCTANTTCAAACATGATTCTACCTGCTTTAGTCACNGCNACAAAATATTCTGGAGCACCTTTACCTTTACCCATNCGNACCTCNAGAGGCTTTTTAGTGATGGGTTTATCTGGAAANATTTTAATCCAAAGTTGNCCCTCTCTTTTCATGTAACGGGTAGCTGCAATACGCGCTGCTTCTATTTGTCTTGACGTAATGAAAACGGAATCCAATGCTTTGATCCCAAACATTCCATTCGAAAGTTGATGCCCTCTTTGNGATANGCCTTTCATNCGCCCTTTCTGNGCTTTCCGAAATTTTGTCTTTTTTGGTTGTAACATGANTTCTTGTTCCTATATATTATTAATTACGGCGACGCTGACGGTTATTTCCTTTTCCAGAATTTCCNCCNCCTTGACCAGACTTTTTAGACATTCCTACGAGTGGAGACAGCTCNCGTTTTCCATAAACTTCCCCTTTCATAATCCAAACCTTGATTCCTANTCTACCGTAAGTAGTGTGTGCTTCAACTAAAGCGTAATCAATNTCAGCTCTAAAAGTAGAGAGTGGTATACGTCCNTCTTTATANGATTCAGAACGCGCCATTTCAGCTCCGTTCAATCGNCCTGATATTTGNATTTTAATTCCTTCNGCATTCATTCTGATNGCNGCGGCAATAGCCATTTTGATCGCACGTCTGTANGAAATTCTACTTTCAATTTGTCTTGCAANACTNGCACCAACTAATTGTGCGTCNAGTTCAGGTCTTTTNATTTCNAANATGTTGATCTGAATTTCTTTAGCTGTAATATTGCGAAGCTCCTCTTTTAGTTTATCTACTTCTTGACCGGCTTTACCAATAATGATCCCTGGACGNGCNGTAGTAATNGTGATNNTAATGATTTTAAGCGTACGCTCAATGATTACATTNGATACGCTGGCTTTTGANAAACGGGCGTGNATNTATCTGCGGATTTTATCATCCTCAGCNATNTTATCGCCGTAATCTCTACCTCCGTACCAGTTGGAATCCCATCCTCTGATNATTCCTAAACGGTTTCCTATAGGGTTTGTTTTNTGTCCCATATTATGCTTCTATCNTGTTTGAACCCAAAACCACNGTNACGTGATTTGAGCGTTTTCTAATTCTATGTGCTCTACCTTGCGGTGCAGGGCGTAATCTTTTCAGCATNCTTCCTCCATCTACTCTGATTTCAGAGATGTAGAGTGCAGCTTTTTCAATGTCTTCAGATTCGTTCTTAGACTGCCAGTTGGCGATTGCAGAAAGAACGAGCTTTTCTAAACGTCNTGAGGCTTCCTTAGGACTGAACTTTAGNATTGCTANNGCNTTNTCTATAGATTCACCTCTNACNTGNTCAGCAACCAAACGCATCTTTCNAGGNGAGGTTGGNCANTTNTTNAGCTTGGCAAANGCCAGTGTCTTTTTGGCTTCTTTAAGCGCTTGTGCGGATTGTCTTTTACGATTTCCCATGAGTACTTTTATTTTTTGCCTTTATTTTTTGCTCCAGCATGTCCGCGNAAGTTTCTTGTTGGAGAAAATTCACCCAATTTNTGACCTACCATGTTTTCNGTAACNTAAACAGGAACAAATGTNTTCCCNTTNTGTACTCCAATAGTTTGTCCTACAAAATCAGGAGTNATTANAGAGGCNCGAGACCATGTNTTAATTACTGACTTTTTATTCTCTTCTACATTTTTCATCACTTTCTTTTCGAGGCTGTGATGAACAAAGGGTCCTTTTTTTAATGAACGAGCCATGCTATATTATTTTTTTCTACGTTCTATGATGAACTTGTTACTAGATTTCGTTTTGGATCGGGTACGGTATCCTTTAGCAGGAATTCCATTTCGTGATCTTGGATGACCTCCGGAAGCACGTCCTTCACCACCACCCATCGGATGGTCAACTGGGTTCATTGCAACAGGTCTTGTTCTCGGTCTTCTTCCCAACCATCTTGAGCGACCAGCTTTACCAGCTACTAACAATTGATGATCAGAATTGGATACTACTCCAATGGCTGCCAAACAAGTAACCAGTACCATACGTGTTTCACCAGAAGGCATTTTTACTGTGGCGAATTTTCCGTCACGAGCCATCAATTGAGCAAATGCTCCGGCGCTTCTTGCGATAACAGCTCCTCTTCCTGGAACTAATTCAATACAAGAAATGATGGTTCCCAATGGAATTTGCGAAAGATAAAGTGCATTTCCGACTTCAGGAGCTACTCCTTCACCAGAACTGATTTTCTGACCTACTTTTAATCCACTCTGAGCAACGATATAACGTTTCTCACCATCAGTGTATTCTACAAGAGCGATGAATGCAGATCTGTTTGGATCATATTCTATACTTTTAACCTCTGCTTCAACCCCGAATTTATTCCTTTTGAAGTCGATAATGCGGTAACGCTTTTTATGACCACCACCTATGTGACGAGCAGTCATCTTACCTTTGTTATTTCTTCCCCCAGTTCTTTTCTTAGGAGCCAACAAACTCTTTTCTGGTCTATCAGTTGTGAGGGCATCGAAGCCGTTAACTACTGTAAAACGCTGCGCTGGAGTTATCGGTTTTAATTTTCTTACTGACATCTGGCGCTATTATAAATTACTGTAAAAATCTATGGCATCACCTTCGGCAACCTGCACTATCGCTTTTTTGGTTGCGTTGGTTTTACCTTTTTGAATACCGGTTTTGGTGTAACGCATTTTACGTTCGGGTCCACTGTTTAGTGTACGAACTTTTTCTACATTTACTCCATAAGCGGCCTCAACTGCTTTTTTGATCTCAACTTTGTTAGCCTTTGGGTGTACTAAAAAAGTATATCGGTTGTGAAGCTCACTTCCTAAAGTGGCTTTTTCCGTGATGATAGGTTTTATTAATACACTCATATTATGATCTATTCAAAATTGATTCTAGTCCTGCAATAGCACCCTCACAAAAGACCAAACTATTGGCGTTTGAAATGTTGTAAGTGTTTAATTCTGAGTTGATTACAACTTTAGAATTCTTTAAATTACGAGACGACAAATATACATTTTTATTCAAATCTCCCAACACCAAGACGCTTTTTTTGTCAGCTAACCCAAGGGCTGCAAGCATTTGGAGGTAATTTTTTGTTTTAGGAGCATCCCACTGAATATCTTCCAAAACAACTATAGATTTTTGTTTTGCTTTGATACTCAAGGCAGATTTTCTCGCTAAACGCTTTACCTTTTTATTGACTTTTTGACTGTAATCTCTAGGGGTTGGTCCAAATACACGACCTCCACCTTTAAACAATGGATTTTTGATGCTTCCCGCACGGGCGGTACCAGTTCCCTTTTGTTTTTTTATCTTTCGAGTACTACCGACGATTTCAGCACGCTCCTTGGATTTGTGTGTTCCTTGACGCTTGTTTGCTAAATGTTGCTTGACATCTAGATAGATCGCGTGATCATTTGGCTCTATACCAAAGACCGCTTTATCTAGCTTAACCTTTCTGCCGGTCTCTTTTCCTTCTATGTTGAGTACGTTTACTTCCATTATTTCTGAACTGTTACGTATGCGTTTTTGTGACCAGGTACACATCCTTTAACAACAAGGAGGTTTTTTTCAGGTACTACTTTTATCACTCTTAGGTTTTGAACTTTTACTTTTTCGCTACCCATTTGACCTGCCATACGCATTCCCTTGAATACACGTGCAGGGTAAGAGGCTGCACCGATAGAACCTGGTGCTCTTAGTCGGTTGTGTTGGCCGTGAGTGGCTTGACCAACTCCCGCAAAACCGTGTCGTTTTACTACCCCTTGAAATCCTTTTCCTTTAGAGGTACCAGATACGTCTACAAATTCACCTTCTTNAAAGTGAGTAACCGTAATGGTGTCTCCTAAATTTAATTCTTCTTCAAAATTCTGGAATTCGACAAGCTTTCTTTTGGGAGCTGTTTTGGCTTTTTTAAAGTGCCCTTGGGCAGCCTTACTCACTCCTTTTGCCTTGTCATCGAAACCCAGTTGAAGTGCTTCATACCCGTCAACCTCTTTGGTTCTGACTTGGGTAACCACGCATGGCCCCATCTCAAGAACTGTACAAGGAATNTTCTTCCCGTTTTCGTCAAAGAGACTGGTCATACCGATTTTTTTTCCTATTAACCCAGACATTGTTATTTAATATTAATTGTTTATTTANTTNTTATTATACTTTGATCTCTACCTCNACTCCACTAGGNAATTCNAACTTCATCAACGCATCAATGGTTTTAGAAGAAGANCTGTAGATGTCTAACAAACGNTTGTAAGANCNCAATTTGAATTGNTCTCTTGATTTNTTATTCACGTGAGGAGAACGCAAAACGGTAAAAATCTTTTTGTGCGTTGGAAGTGGGATAGGACCCGTAACCACTGCACCAGTAGTTTTAACTGTCTTTACGATTTTATCAGCCGACTTATCTACTAGATTGTGATCGTATGATTTTAATTTGATTCTAATTTTTTGGCTCATGCGATTATATTTATGCTTTATTACCGTTTACTTCTGCAATGACACTTTCTGAAATATTAGAAGGTGTTTCTGCATAGTGTGAAAATTCCATTGTAGAAGTAGCNCGNCCTGAAGAAAGTGTTCTNAATGAAGTCACGTATCCAAACATTTCAGAAAGTGGTACTTCAGCTTTNACAACTTTAGATCCCGCTCTATCATCCATAGAATTAACCTGACCTCTTCGGCGATTTAAATCACCAACGATATCACCCATATTTTCTTCAGGGGTCAATACCTCAAGTTTCATGATGGGCTCCATAATTACAGCTCTAGCTGCTTTAGCAGATTCTTTGAANCCAAGTTTAGCTGCCAATTCAAAAGATAAGGAATCTGAATCCACAGGGTGGAAAGAACCGTCTTTTAAGACAATTTTCATNGCATCTACCTCAAATCCGGCTANAGGTCCATTCTTCATGGANTCTTTAAATCCTTTTTCTACTGAAGGAATGTATTCNTTAGGAATGTTACCCCCTTTAATTTCGTTGACAAANTCCAATCCAGTTTTNCCTTCTTCAGCTGGTTCGATTTCAAATACGATATCTGCGAATTTCCCACGACCCCCTGTTTGTTTTTTGTAAACCTCTCGGTGTTTTGCAGNAGCTGTTAAAGCCTCTTTGTACTCTACCTGAGGTTGTCCTTGGTTNACTTCAACCTTAAACTCCCGACGCAANCGGTCTACGATAATATCTAGGTGGAGCTCTCCCATACCAGAGATAATAGTCTGGCCTGANGATTCATCTGTTTTCACCTGGAAGGTAGGATCTTCTTCTGCTANTTTAGCTAAAGACATCCCNAGNTTATCCACATCGGCTTTTGTCTTAGGCTCAACAGCAATCCCGATTACTGGATCAGGGAAATCCATACTCTCAAGTATGATAGGTGATTTTTCAGCTGAAAGGGTATCCCCTGTTTTNATGTCTTTAAAACCTACAGCTGCACCGATATCNCCTGCCTCAATAAAATCTATTGAGTTTTGTTTGTTAGAATGCATCTGATAGATTCTCGATATACGCTCTTTGTTTCCTGAACGGTTGTTCAAAANATAAGAACCCGCATCTAATCTACCAGAGTAGGCGCGGAAGAAAGCCAAACGTCCTACGAAAGGATCAGTNGCAATTTTGAATGCAAGCGCAGAAAACGGCTCNNTAACTGTTGGTTTACGTGAAATTTCNTCTCCACTATCAGGATCAGTACCTACGATCGCTTNTTTATCNTCNGGAGANGGTAAGTAACGACATACNGCATCCAATAANAATTGAACTCCTTTGTTTTTAAAAGAAGAACCGCAAATCATTGGAATGATACTCATGTCCTGAGTNGCTGCGCGCAGCGCATNATGTATTTCATCAGGGCTTATAGAATCNGCATCCTCAAAAAACTTTTCTAATAGTTCTTCGTCNTATTCTGCTACTGCCTCAATTAATTCAGCTCTGTATTTTTCAACNTCAGCCTTCATGTCTTCAGGAATTGGAATCTCATCAAATGTNGATCCAAAATTCTCATCGTGCCAAACGATAGCTTTATTGGTCACCANGTCAACAATACCTTTAAAATCTTCTTCCTCACCGATGTTAAGTACNATCGGTACAGCNTTGGATTTAAGCATTTCACGAACCTGAGTGCTCACATTTAAAAAGTTTGCTCCCTGNCGNTCCATTTTNTTTACAAATCCAATACGAGGGACTTTGTAGTTGTCNGCCAATCTCCAGTTTGTTTCAGATTGAGGCTCGACTCCATCAACGGCAGAAAATAAAAAAACCAATCCATCTAATACGCGAAGGGATCGGTTTACTTCTACTGTGAAATCCACGTGACCGGGAGTATCAATAATGTTAAAGTGATAGGGTTTGGAATCGTCAGTGGGTTTTCCTTGGTCTTGGGGAAAATTCCAAGTACAAGTTGTAGCTGCTGAAGTAATAGTAATACCTCTTTCCTGCTCTTGCTCCATCCAGTCCATGGTGGCTGCACCATCGTGAACTTCTCCTATTTTGTGACTCACTCCTGTATAAAAGAGTACACGTTCTGTGGTAGTCGTCTTTCCTGCGTCAATGTGCGCTGCGATACCTATATTTCTTGTATATTTTAAATCTCTAGCCATGGCTGATATTCAATGTGCGTTTTGGTTCTTAAAATCTAAAGTGTGAAAAGGCCTTATTTGCTTCAGCCATTTTGTGAGTGTCTTGACGTTTCTTGACGGCAGCACCTTCTTCTTTAGCAGCGGCTAAAACCTCATTGGCCAAACGTAAGGCCATAGATTTCTCGTTACGCTTTCTAGAAAAACTTATTAGCCATTTCATCGCTAAGGATACTTTTCTATCCGGACGAATTTGCATCGGAATTTGGAAAGTGGCCCCACCTACTCTTCGGCTTCGCACTTCAACGTGTGGCATCACATTAGAAAGTCCTTCTTTCCAAACTTCTAATGCTGATTTTTCATCGTCTTCTTTTCGCTCTTCAATAATATCCATGGCATCATAGAATATTTTAAAGGCGGTAGATTTTTTTCCGTCCCACATCAAGTTATTTACAAAACGTGTAACGAGTTGGTCATTAAACTTAGGATCGGGTAGTAAGGGACGTTTTTTTGCTTGTTTTTTTCTCATGATTCAGTTGTAAAAGAAATTACCGATTATTTTTTGGGTCTTTTGGCACCGTATTTTGAGCGTCTTTGTAAACGTCCTTCCACTCCGGCAGTATCCAGCGCCCCACGAACGATGTGGTAGCGGACCCCCGGCAAATCTTTAACTCTTCCGCCACGTACCAATACTATCGAGTGCTCTTGGAGGTTGTGTCCTTCTCCGGGTATATACGCATTGACTTCCTTTCCGTTAGTCAATCGAACACGCGCTACTTTACGCATCGCTGAGTTCGGTTTTTTAGGGGTTGTTGTGTAAACACGAGTACAACCCCCACGTCGTTGTGGACACGAATCCAAAGCAGCCGATTTACTCTTCTTGGTAATCGTAACTCTTCCTTTTCGTACTAATTGTGCAATAGTTGGCATATAATAAATCTATTTCCCATTTTTATGGGCGTGCAAATGTAGAATATTTTTTTGTGGATTCAAACCCTTCAAATGTAAAATTTTAACAATTCTTTAAAAAAAATCATCCCCTTAATCTTTTGCATTAAAACTGAGAATAGGATCGCTATTTTTTTACTCTTTTGAGTTGACCTCAACCGTAAAATTTATTTAGTAAATAATTATTGAGTATTATTTTGAATCAAAAGACATTGATAAATTTCTAATTTTAATGAATGCTAATTAAAGTCTTCGTATAAATTGGATTACTTTTACCGAATGGAAAAAGTGTCTATTTTTGGAATACGAGCAATCTTAGAAGCTGTTAGCGCTGAGGAGCCAATCGATAAGGTTTGGATTCTAAAAGGGACAAAAAGCAATTTAGCGGAACAGCTTTTACACCAACTAAGAAAAAAAAATATAGCATTTAGCTTTGTACCTGTTGAGCGTCTAGATCGATTTTCTGATAAAAATCATCAAGGTGCAGTTGCTCGAATTGCGGCTCTCAAGACATTTGAAATGGAACCGCTAGTTGAAGAAATAATTTCTTCTAAAAAAGATCCAATATTTGTTTTGTTAGATGGTATCACAGATGCCCGTAATTTTGGGGCCATTCTTCGAACTGCAGCTGCAACTGGTGTTGATGCTGTTTTTATATCAAATAGCGGTAGCGCTCCATTAAATGGTGATGTTGTTAAAACATCAGCAGGTGGTGCATTTAAAGTCCCAGTCTCAAAAGTAAGTCATCTAAAAGATGTTGTCTATCTTTTAGAATCTCATAACATCCCTATACTAGCAATAAGTGAAAAAGGCAAAGAGACTATCTACGTGCCTGACTTAACTGGCCCAATTGGATTAGTTTTTGGGTCCGAAGGTATTGGAATATCAAACGGACTTTTAAAAATCATATCGAAGACAGCGAAATTACCGATGACAGATAAAATAGAATCATTGAATGTTTCTGTAGCATTTGGCGTCACCCTATATGAAGTCATAAGACAAAAACAACTTTAAATAACGATTCTAATGAAAATAAAGCTACACACTTTAATCCTTCTAACATTTTCATTCCACACCATGGGACAAAGCTATGCCGATATTACTGGTGCTCAACGCTTTTCATCATCTAGAGCTCTAGATGATTTTAGCAATCTAAAAAGTAATGTGTCAGAAAATGAAAAAATTGACGACATCAAAGGCAGTATGTATTTCAACACTAATTTTGAAGAATCAACTGTGGTATTTAAAGGGGTTCCTTTGAGTGAAAAAACATTCTTAAGATACAACCCATACAATGACTACATTGAAATTGGAAAAAATACAAGTCAAAAAACTGCTTCGAGCATTCTAACAAAATCGGAAAATGTAGAGGCTCAAATTGGAAGTGATTTTTACAAACCCTTTTCATTAAACTCTAAAGACAAAAAGGAACTCTCTTATTTGGTGCGGATTTTTTCTGATCAAAACCACACACTTTACCTCAGAATGAGTAAAAAATTTATAGACGAAAAACCTGCGCCGTCCGGAATTGGAGGCTTTTTACCTGCTAGATTTGAAGATAAGTTTAAACTATTTTACTCTCCTGCGGAAAAATCGATTTTAACAGAGTTGAAAGCCAATAAAAAATCAATAGTAAAACTATTTCCAGAAGATCAAAGTCGACTCAAAAAATACATGTCTGAAAATAATATCAAGTTAAAGGATTACAAAGATGTACTGCTTGTATTTGAAAAATTCGGTAACAAACAATAGAGCTACTTTACTTTTTAAATGAAAACACTAAAAAATCAATTTTGTTTTAAAATACAAACCAAAGAGTATTTATTAATAAACAATTAATCTCCTTTTACATCTTTAGTATTAACCAATTTTTTTTAAAGATCTCAGCTTCTTTTCGGCCCTTGTTTATCAATTTTTTTGAATTTTTAAACGCTTCTATTGGATTATTTATATTGGTGATACGCCATTTTTTTTTGAAAATATTAACATTTATTAACTATATGTTATATATTTACGGACTTAAAAATTTATAAGATGAAACAATTGTATTATTTAATGTCTCTAGTGCTGTTTGCGCAACTCGCAATAGCACAGGGAACAATATCGGGAAATATTACCGATGACGAAGGTGTCCCTCTACCCGGAGCAACTGTTCTAGTCCAGGGAACTAACAATGGAACAACTACAGATTTTGATGGAAACTTTTCTATCCAAGCAAACGTTGGTGATGTACTCAGCATCAGTTATGTAGGATACGAGTCCGTTAATCAAACGGTAAATAACCAAGATTCAATTTCGGTTAGTTTATCTGCTGCCAATGAACTTGAAGAAGTAGTATTGACAGCGCTTGGTATCGAAAAGAAGAAAGATGATGATCTTTCTGGTACTTCAGTTGTTGAGGTAGACCAACTTCAACGTTCAGGAGAGACAGGTGTTCTTCAAGGACTTTCGGGTAAGGCTTCTGGAGTGCAAATTACAAGAAACTCAGGAGATCCAGGATCTGGAGCTTACATTCAAATACGTGGACAAAACACAATTAATGGTGACAACTCTCCTTTAATTGTCCTTGACGGAGCGCCTATATCGAACGCCAATATTGGTGGAGGTACTGCTGGTGTTGTACAACAATCACGTCTTAATGATATTAACCCTGAAGACATTGAATCAGTTTCAGTTATTAAGGGTGCAGCAGCAGCAGCACTATATGGTACTGGAGCTGCCAACGGTGTTTTAGTAATCAATACTAAAAGAGGTTCAAAAGAAGCTAAAGGCTGGAGCTTTAATGTAAAGACTTCATTGTCTGTTGATCGTGTTAACAGAGAATGGGGAAAACAAGACACTTGGGGTCAAGGATATGACGGTATATGGTATGGAGATCCAGGTATTGGATACTTCGTTGAAAATACTGGATTTTCTTACGGTGATGAAATTGCCTTACGTTCAGGAGGAAATGACATCTACGATTTATCTACTGGATACTTTGAAACTCCTGATGGAAGACAAATCGGTGTGATTGATGAAAAGAATAGTAAAGCTACATACAATCAAGAGAATAGAGATGCTGTGTTTGGAGATGGTTACACTTGGGAGACCAACGCGAGTTTCTCCTACGGAAGTGAAAATTCTTCAACGTTTATTTCTATTTCAAATCTTGATCAAGACGGTATCCTTAATGGTGCTTCAGATTATGTTAGAAATACTATTAAATTGAATAATGATACTCAGTTAACCGATAAATTAAAGGTTAAATTGTCATCTACATATACTTCTTCTGAATCAAACAGAGTACAGACAGGATCTAACTTAAATGGTCTTTATCTTGGTTACCTTA
Organism: Flavobacteriaceae bacterium TMED48; assembly: GCA_002167945.1. GTDB lineage: Bacteria > Bacteroidota > Bacteroidia > Flavobacteriales > Flavobacteriaceae > MS024-2A. The sequence continues at coordinate 36,115 of NHDB01000002.1, forward strand.
GAACATCTCCTGATTTTGATATTAGAGACTATAAAGGAACAAANTACAGAATCTCTGACGGAGTTACTACAGTTACTCCAAATTCACATAGAAGTTATCGAAGAGCTACGGGTTCTTACAGANCTTTTGACAATGAAACTGGTTCTTTTAGCTATGCTGCTCCAACTTACAACAATCCACTTTGGACGCTTAATGAACAAAAGAACTTAAACACAGTTGAGCGATTCGTTTTTTCACCAGAATTAAACTACGACCTGGCCGACAACTTAAAGATTGTTGCTCGATATAGTATTGATTATTTCCAAGATAACAGACAACAATACTGGCCTTCAGGTTCTGCTGGTGACGGACGTAACGGATTATGGAGTGAAGACCGTATATCCAATAAAATTAACAACTTCAAGATATTTGCTTTAGGTAATACTAGCATAACTGATGATATTTCAATGGATTATACTGTTGGTTACCAAGCAACTGAAGAAGGATACAGAAGATTGAGTGCTGGAGAGACAAACTTCACCAACCCTGATCAAGAATTTCTGAATACTGGAAATACTACGAGTGAAAACTCCAACCCAGATTCTTACAATGCTTTGACAAGACAAAATGGTGGATTTGCTGTTTTAGACTTTTCAATCTATGATAATATACTTCTTCAATTGTCAGGACGTGCTGAAACATTATCAACTCTTCCTGGAGCTGGANTAATTTTCTATCCTTCTGGATCTATCGGTTATAAGTTAACAGACCTGATTGGAAGTGATGATATTAACTTTGCTAAAGTAAGAGTCTCTTATGGTGAAGTAGGAATTGGTGCAAATCCTTACGCTACATCAACTGTATATGGACCTGGTGGAATTTTCTCAAGTTGGGGTGATGGTNTAGGAGGATACCTTTACGGTAATCCATTTACTCAATCAGCTTCAAGAGGTAATCCAGATCTAAAAGAAGAAAGAAAAGTTGAGTTTGAATACGGTATCGACTTAAGAATGTTTGATAACGCTATTACGCTTAATGCAACTTATTATGACAACGAAACTAGTGATGGTATCATTGCATTACCTATTCCTGGTTCTAGTGGATTTACAACTACGCTACAAAACGCAGCGGTTATCAGTAATAAAGGTTGGGAAATCGATGTAACTGGACGAATCCTAAGAACACAAGACTTTGGTATTTCTGTAAACGCTAACTACACGCAAAACAGAAACATTGTTGAAGATTTAAAAGGAAGTGCTTATTCAATCTTAAACGGATTTACATCTACATCTTCAGGTATTGCAGAAGGTTTTCCTTTTGGAGTAATTAGATCTGGTGTGTACGAAAGAGATTCAGGTGGAAACTACGTGCTTAACGCAAATGGATTCCCTAATGCTGATCCAGAGAAAAAAGTAGGTGCAGGTGATCCGAACTCCGACTTTAGAGCTGGTTTCGGATTAAACATTTATTACAAGAATCTTTCTCTTACATCAGTTATCGAAACTTCGCAAGGTAACGATGTATGGAATGGAACTTACGGTGTATTACACTACTTCGGAATACATGAAAATACAGCGGTTAAAACTGTAAACGACACAGGTCAAACAATTGTCAATTCTGCAGGAACAGAAATCCCAGCAGGAGCAACCTTTAGAGGGTATCTTGAAGACTTTGGTGGTGGTCCAGTCGCTNTTGATTCAGAATGGTGGACTACTAACGGTGGTGGATTCGGTGATGTTGGTGAACCCTTCATTATGGACGGATCTTGGATCAAGATGAGAGAAATAAGTTTAAGCTATGACTTTACAGAACCTTTTGTAAAAAGCTTAGGCTTATCTAGTCTTTCCCTATCAGTATCAGGAAGAAATATTTTCCTATGGTCAGCTATTGACGGATTTGACCCNGAGAATAACCTTACAGGTGCTTCCAGAGGTAGAGGACTTGAATACTTCAGTAATCCTGGTACAAGTTCAGTCTTATCTACACTAAGATTATCATTCTAAAACATAAGAATCATGAAATTTAAAAGTTTATTTTATTTAATTTTTGCTTCACTTTTACTAGTTAATTGTGAAAGCTACACTGAGGATCTAAATGATGATCCAAATGCATTTATTGTTGCTGCATCCGATTTAATTATTGGTCAGACACAATTGACTGTTATTCAACACATGGGAAGTAACAACGCGCGTTATGGTGCTGTTTTTTCAAACCAAATGAGTGGTGGTGACAGACAGTATTTAACTTTAAATACGTACTCCCCTAACGCTGGAAATTATAATGACATGTGGAATGATACCTACACACAAGGTATCAAAACTGCACAGATTATAATTAATGATGAAACTGCAGGGCAAACCATTAAAGGTATAGCTGAAATACTTCAGGGTACAATGTATGCTGACATAGCTACACTTTACGGAGATGTACCTTTTAGTGAGGCTGTAAACTCTGAAATCATAAACCCTGNTTATGATGCACAAGCANCNGTAGTNANTGGTGGNATNAGTTTAATTTCAGCTGGNATTAATAAAGTTGGTACAACTTCAATTGCTGCNGGTTNCGGTGGTAACAGACTTGCNGGAGGTACNTGGGCTGAGGCTGGTAATACTCTTGCNGCTAGATATAGTCTNATNGCNGGTGATTACAGTGCTGCNATAANNTATGCNANNAATGGAGTTTCTTCNACTGACAANGATCTTGTTTCACANCANGGTACATCNTTAGACAATAGAAACTTATTCTATCANTTTGCAATCGATGAAAGACAAGATTANCTTGTNGCCACNGATGCNCACTCTGTAAATCTTGTTNAATGGTAACGTTNCNAGAGCTCTAGANACNCCNGGNAATAGTNCTGTTTATGCATCTTANTTNTTAAANGANGGAGATAGAGTTTTNTTNAATACNGATGANGGNGGTNGATTCNCNCAAACNAGTTCTATGAAATTAGCTAGTTATGTTGAGAACCAACTCATCTTGGCTGAAGCTAAATTTAAAACTGGAAACGAATCTGGAGCACGTGAACACTTAAACAATGTAAGAGCTGATTTAAGAGTTCAATANGNTTCNGCNGANGGTTTNCCNGATTCTNACGCTTCTGGNAACTTACTTCTTAAACAAATACTCGAAGAAAAGTANTTAACTCTAATAGGAGAATTAGTAACATTNCACGACTTAAGAAGAACNAGAAACTTTATTGGNGTTCCTAATAAGCCAACAGGAAGCACAGGAGCATCAGATTTTCCACAGAGGTTCTTATATCCTCAAACTGAAATNGATGCAAATGANAANATTCCTAGTCCATTNCCAGANTTTTTNGCTCCNACNGCTNTTNTAANTAGCTACTANGANTTAAGAATATAATNTTTNATAAACCCACCTTATATGGTGGGTTTATTTNTTTATGNTNNTGAGGAAAAGGCNTNNTTTATCTANTTTTTTTAGAGTATTTAAACTCTTATATTAGTTAAATGAATACACCTTTAGCAGAACGTATGCGTCCTAAATCNTTNGCTGAATATTTTGGCCAANCCCATTTGGTAGGNCCNAAAGGAAGNTTAACCCAAATGATTNAAAATGGNGTATTCCCTTCCCTNATNTTCTGGGGTCCTCCNGGTACTGGNAANACAACTTTAGCTCANCTNTTAGCCAAGGAAAAAGAGCGCCCTTTTTACCAGCTTTCTGCCATCAATGCTGGGGTAAAAGAAGTCAGAGAAATCATTCAAAAAGCTGAAAATTCAGGAGGTTTATTCAATGGTAAAAGCCCAATCTTATTTATTGATGAAATACACCGATTCAGTAAAGCGCAACAAGACTCCCTGCTTAATGCGGTTGAAAAAGGAATCATTACCCTGATCGGTGCAACTACTGAAAATCCGAGTTTCGAAGTGATCAATGCCCTACTGTCACGTTGCCAAGTATACATACTTCAAGCCCTTGAAAAGAAAGACCTTAAAAAAATTCTTACTACTGCGCTTAAAACTGACAATCAGTTAAAAACTAAAGATATTAAAATAAAAGAGTCTGAAGCGCTGATTGAACTTGCTGGGGGTGATGCACGTAAACTCCTCTCCCTACTTGAATTGGTAGTGCAAAATCAAAAAACAAAAAAAATAGAAATAAACAATAATTTAGTTTTTGATACTGTTCAGACCAATACTGTACTTTTCGATAAGAACGGAGATTTTCATTACGACATCGTCTCTGCCTTTATCAAATCCATCAGAGGAAGCGATCCGAATGGGGCTGTCTACTGGTTGGCTCGCATGATAGACGCTGGTGAGGATATTGCTTTTATTGCCCGTAGAATGCTTATACTGGCAGCAGAAGACATCGGTATTGCAAACCCAACAGCATTAGTCCTTGCAAACAACACCTTTCAGGCTGTAACAACGGTTGGCTACCCTGAGGGTAGAATACTATTAAGTGAATGTGCACTATACCTCGCCAGTTCTCCCAAGAGTAATCGTGCTTATAAAGCCATTGATCTCGCACTGGAGAAGGTAAAACTAACCGGTAATCTTCAAGTACCTATTCATCTCAGAAATGCCCCTACTAAATTAATGAAAGATTTGGGGTACGGTAAAGGATACCTGTATGCGCATGACTTCAAAGATCAATTTGCAAAACAAGAATTCCTCCCTTATGAAATCAGCGGTACAAAATTCTACGAGCCTGGAGAAAATCCAAAAGAGAAAAACATTAGGGACTTTTTAAAATTTCGCTGGAAAAATAAATACGACTATTAGGTTTTTCTCCAGAAGAAAGGCGTCAATATGATCAATACCGTAAACAGTTCTAAACGTCCAAGAAGCATTAAAAAACTAGCCCACAATTTTCCGGGATGAGGCAATGCTGCATAAGTACTACTCGGACCAAAATCTCCTAAAGCAGGACCTACATTTCCTAGAGTTGAAGCAGATAGACCAACTGCAGACTCAAAATTGATACCTAAACTCCCAAATCCTACAGCACCAATGATAAAACTCAGCATATAAAGTATAAAAAAGCCCAGTATGTTATAAGCAATAGAGTCACTCACCGTTTTGTTATTGTAACGTGCTTGAATTATAGCATTGGGATGCAAAGCGCGCTTGAATTCCAAAAAACCACTTTTTATCATCAGCATATGACGAACTACTTTAATCCCTCCTGAAGTTGACCCTGACGAACCTCCCATAAACATTAATCCAAAGAAGACGACCGATAAAAATGGAGTCCATTGAGTAAAGTCAGCAGAAACAAAACCAGTAGTGGTTATTACAGCAATTACTTGGAAAAGTGCTGCTCGAAAGCTTGTTTCGATTTGAGGCCATGAAAAAGAATTTTCTAAAACTGCCGTATTTTCTTGATTTAAAATTACAGCAGTAGCCAGTAAAGTAAACACTAAAATAAAACTCAGGTATACTTTAAATTCTTCATCGGCAATAATCTTTTGAAACTTTTTAGTAAAAATAAAATAACTCAGGACAAAATTTGTTCCTGCCAATAGCATGAAGAAGCTGATAATATATTGAATTAAGGGCTGATCATTCCAAAAGGCAATACTGCTGTTTTTTGTGGAAAATCCTCCTGTAGATACGGTGCTCATCGCATGATTAACCGCATCAAAAAGTGACATTCCGGCTAGCCAAAGCAATAGGGTTTCCAAAAAAGTGTAAACTACATAAATCAACCAAAGGCGTTTTGCTGTATCGGTAATTCTAGGATGTAATTTGTCACCCCCAGGGCCAGGTGCCTCAGCAGTAAACAATTGAATACCGCCAATTCCAAGGAAGGGAAGAATTGCAATTGCTAAAACAATAATTCCCATACCTCCTATCCAATGCGTTGTACTACGCCAAAACAATACTCCTTTGGGTACAGCTTCTATATCGTTTAAAACTGTTGCCCCTGTAGTAGTATAACCAGACATTGCCTCAAAAAAACTGGATGCAAAGTCGGAAAATGTACCCGTCAACAAATATGGAATTGTACCAGATACTGCCATGAGTATCCACCCAAGACTTACGATCAGATATCCTTCCCTTTTTTGAATTTGTTTTTCGTGTTGGCGTCCAAACAACATAAACAGCGCACCAATTGAAAGAACCAAAAAAGCTGCAAGCGTTATTTCGAAGGCAACTCCGTCTTGGTAGCTGTAACTGACTAAAGCAGAGAGCAACATTAGCCCTCCATTAAAAAGGAGTAAAACCCCCATTAGAAATACTACGATCTTATAATTGAGATTTAGCATCTGCCCTACTTATAGAAATAACTGCTCAATTCTTTTGATGGATCGCGGCAAGCAACACACCACAATACGGTCACCTGCTTCAATCTTATAGTCGCCGAGCGCAATAATACCAACCCCTTGTTTAATCACCCCTCCAATGATGGCGGTCCTGGGGAAATCAATGTCTTTGATCCGATAATTTGCCACTTTAGAGCTGGCGTTAACAACAAATTCCAATATCTCTGCGTTCAAATTATTTAAGGTTGTCATATCGACTACATCCCCTTTTCTTATGTATCTGAAAATAGTGTTTGCTGTAAGTAATTTTTTATTGATCAAGGTATCAATACCAATAGAGTGAGACAACTGAAAATAATCCATGTTCTCGACCAAAGCAATGGTCTTTTTGACATTTTTTGTTTTTGCCATAAGGCAAGACATAATATTGGTTTCGGAGTTTTCAGTTACCGAGATAAAAGCATCCATACTGGACAAATCTTCTTCATCTAATAAATCTGAATTTCTTCCATCACCATGGATAACCAAAGCGTTGGGAAGTAGATCAGCAACCTCAAATGCTTTTTTCTTATTTTTTTCTAAAATAGTGACCTTAAATTTCTTCTCACAAAGCTCTCTAGCAGTATTGTATCCTATTTTACCACCTCCTAAAATCATGATATTTTTAATCTCAGTTTTTTTCTTACCTGTTAGCTTATAAAGCTCTTCTACTCCTTCTTTAAGGGTAATAAAAAAAACAGTGTCCCCCTCTTCAAAACAAGTATCCCCTCTGGGGATTATGGTTGTTTGTGTTCCTTGTCTTTGAATGGCAATCGGCATAAAGTGTACATCAGGGAAAATCGACGCTGCATCCTTGACTGTTTTCCCAACAAAAGGAACATCCCCATCGAGTTTTGTTCCAATTAAAGTCAATGCACCTTCTTCAAAACCGTAACTATTGGAAAATGCTGATTGATCGAGTAACTGCTGGATTTCATTTGCCGCCAGTTCTTCTGGAGAAATTAGTTCATCAACACCGATTTCTTGAAAACTGATAGTCTCTTTCGCTCTAATAAATTCAAAGTTTGATATTCTTGCGATGGTACGCTTAGACCCCAATTGCTTGGCGAGTGCACAAATGGTTATGTTTGTAGCCTCTTCTGAAGTTACTGCAATAAATAAATCCGAAGAGGCTACTTGAGCTTCTTCCATAAGTGATAAGGACAATGCATCTCCTTTTATTGCTTTGATATCCAAGTGGGATTCAGCATACTTTAATCGCTCTTTTTCTGTATCAATCAATGTGATATCAAGCGATTCAAATGAAAGAAGTTTTGCCAAATGGAATCCAACTTCTCCGCCCCCTGCTATAATGATTTTCATATGAATGTATCGAAATACAAGCCAAATATACGAATATTAGGAATGGAAGTCTAAAATTCAGGCCAACTTGAAAGCCAAATACCTATCTTTACCCAGCTATGAAACAATCAATTAAACCCGATCAAAATAAAGCTGAAACTAAGAAAACTCAGGTAACACATATGTTTGATGGGATTTCTAAGAGTTACGATATTCTCAACAGAATCATTACCCTTGGGATTGATGTGTTATGGCGTAAAAGAGTAGTCAACTTACTCAAAAAAGAACAGCCCAAAAGTTTATTAGATATTGCAACAGGGACTGGTGACCTTGTCATAGAGCTTGCCAAAATTGATGCAGAGAAAATTATAGGTTTAGATATTTCTCCAGGCATGTTAGAAATTGGCAAACAAAAAGTAGTCAATAAGAAATTGGACCATAGAATTGAAATGCAATTAGGGGATTCTGAAGCGCTAAAGTTCAAAAATGAAACATTTGATGGTGTCACTATTGCCTTTGGTGTTCGAAATTTTGAAAATTTAAATTTGGGCTTACAAGAAATTTTTAGAGTCTTAAAACCCAATGGAACTTTGGTTGTTTTGGAAACAGCTGTCCCCAAAAACCACCTCCTCAGAGGGTTTTATTCCTTTTATACTCAAAAAATTATGCCTTTTATAGGAAAATTATTTTCAAAAGATCGTTCAGCTTACCAATACCTTTCTGATTCTGCAGCCATTTTTCCCTGCGGAGATGATTTTAACAATATTTTGCGTAAAAATGGGTTTATAGAAGTAGAAGATTTCCCACAAACCCTAGGGGTTTCTTCCATTTATTTTGCTAAAAAGCCTTGATGTTTTAAATAGAATAAAGTTTATCCTAATTGCTTGCCTTTTCGCAAATGCAGTTTATTCGCAATATCCCGTTGTCAGGGAACGCCTGATCAACCTCCCTTCTTTTGACAAAAAACTTGTTCATTACGGTTATTTTTTGGGGGTAAATCAATACGATTTCAAATTTGAGTACATTCAAAATTACTACAAAGAATTAATGTTAAAAGACATAGCCGTTGAACAACAAAAGGGTTTCAGCGTTGGTTTAATTGGTGACCTTAGGATAAATGAATATATGAATCTTCGTTTTGAACCCGGTTTATTTTACAACAAACGAGGACTGGTCTATCCAGAATATGCTGAATTTACTAGAGAAAATGACCGTTACAGAGAACTGAAATCAACTTACATTCACCTTCCTGTTTTATTAAAAATCAGCACAAAAAGAATCAATAATTTTAGGCCATTTATAGTTGGAGGCTTTTCCACCGACTTCAACCTTTCTAGCAATCAAAAAAATTCTGATGACAACGCCAGTAATGTCTTTAGGGTAATGAGCCAAAACATCAATTATGAATTGGGTTTAGGCTTTGATTTTTACCTGTACTATTTTAAGTTTTCACCCTCACTGAGGGGGATATTCTCCATGCAAAATGAATTAATCCCAGACAACGATCCCGAAAGCCCATGGACGGGAAAAATCAACAATATGTTTTCAAGAGGAGTCGCCCTTATTATCACTTTCGAATAGCTCAACTAGGTCGAAATATTTCGCTTAAAAAAATTGCGCCAGCAGTAGCTACGTTTAAACTCTCTGCCCTATTCTCACCCAATTTAAAATATGGAATAGCTAATTCCTCATCCAAAAGAGCAGTAAGCTTGTCTGAAATTCCGTGAGATTCACTTCCAAATACAAAGCTGGCCTTTTTGGGTAATGTGGCATCGTAAAGTGAATTCCCTCTAGCAGTAGCTCCGTAAATAGGTTTATTCAAGTCTTTTAATGTTTGAGCTAAATCACTTACATACTGACAATGAACCCTCACAATAGAGCCCATTGAGGCTTGAATTGCTTTCGGATTAAAACAGTCTACGGTGGTCTGACTGCAAATTAGTTCTGACAGTCCAAACCAATCGCATAAGCGTATTAAAGTTCCCAAATTCCCAGGATCACTGATTCCATCCAAAACAATGCTGATTGATTCATTTAAGATTTCTTTCCTAGGAGGCATTTTAAAAACACCTAATACAGGAGAGGGTGTTTTAAAATGAGTCAGCTGTTTCATCTCTTCCATACGAATCATTTCAGCATTTGTGTGAAATGAAGGGTCAGTAGAGTAAAGCGACTCATAAACCCAAGAGGAATTCATTAATTCTCGAACCACTTTCTCTCCTTCAGCCACAAAAAGTCCGTTGGCTAGACGCTGCTTTTTTTGACTTAATTGAAGGATTTGCTTACGTTGGTTCTTAGAGAGCATAAAAATGACTTATTTTTGAATTAAATTCCTAAGTGTGTTTCGTCCACGAGCTAAATTAATAATTCTATTTCTTACAGGCCTTACCCTTTTTGGATGTTCTGGAACCAGAGTTTATCGGACCCAGCAAGTATTGATTGATAAAAATGAAGTCTATCAGGAATCACAACTCCTTAAAAACAATCCTGTCAATTTTATCATCACCACGCCTGCTAATAAAAAATTTCTAGGCATCCCGATCAAAAAAATGCTTTACGAAAGTGCGCATCCCGAACCTCAAAAAAAGTTTGAAGAATGGTTGGCAAAAAAAGAGAAACGAAGAAAACGCCTGGAAAAATGGTTTTCACCAAAACAGGTTTCTGCATTAGAAAATTATTCGGTTAAGTTTAATGAGTGGTTAAAAAAAAATGGTGAACCTCCAGCTGTTTTAGATATCAACGCAATTAATACCTCCAAAAAAAGAATCCAACAATACTATAAAAATTTGGGGTATTACAACGTTATAGTAGATCATGACACCACTCATACCAAACCTAAAAAGGTAGTTTTACAATATCAAATCTACCCAGACAAACAGTACGAAATTGATTCTATTAAAACCCAGATTGACTCTCCTCAGATAGAGAAAATTTATACTTCTAATACAGCTACTGCCATTATCAAACGTGGAGATGCTTTTGAGATTAATAAATTTGAAAAAGAAAGAGAACGGCTATTTACCTTATTTAGAAATAATGGTGTCTACAATTTTCAGCAGAACAGCATACAATTTATTGCTGCAATAGACAGTACCGGTCAAGACTTAAAAATTCCAGTTACAATTGAAATTCAAAATCCACAACAGCTTGTGAATGAATTTTCTACTACAGTTCCTTACCAGACCTACACCATTAATGAAATTGAGGTTTTTGTAGATGATTTTAACGCTGGGATCAACATCGATCAATTTACCGATTCGATTCAATACAAAGACATTACACTCTACAGTAAGGGGAAATTGAAATACCGCCCACAAGCCATCACTTCAGGGATCGCCATTAAAAAAAAACAACCCTACAGCGATCATGACCGGACGCTTACCTATCGCTATTTTACAAATCTTAAAAACTTTAAATACCCCAGTATAAATTACAGCCTTATTCCAGAAAAAGAAAATCAACTCAAAGCTTCAATTTTTTTGACTCCTAGAGAACGTTTTTCCTTGGGTTTTGATCTGGACTTTTCACATTCAAATATTCAAGATTTTGGAATTGGTTTAGGTGGTGGACTCGGTATTAGAAATGTATTTAGAGGTGCTGAATCACTAGAACTCAATATCAAAAATACACTTGGTGCTTCTCGTGATATTGCACAAAAGGGGGATCAGTTTTTTAATTTATTTGAACTGGGGGCAGACCTCAAATTGAGCTTCCCAAGATTGGTGTTCCCTTTTTTTGAAAATGCTTGGACCACTCCTGAGATGAATCCTGTAACTCAAATGATTTTAGGAACAAGCATACAGCAAAACATTGGACTTGATAAACAATTTTTTAAATCCACTTACCAATTTGACTGGCAACCTAAAAAGAATAAGAAAGTGCAAATAAAATGGATTGATCTAGAATTTGTAAACAACAGAAATCTCTCAAATTATTTTAACGTTTACCGAAATTCATACGACAGATTGAATTCCATTGCAGCTATTTACAATACTCAAACTGATTTTCAAGACGTTGACGGCAATCTGAGTATACCAGAGGGTACGGAAGGTTTTATCAATGCGGTTTTAAATAATGAAACTATTTTAAATCAAGAAAATCCAGACTTTAAGACCGTCAATACTGTAAAAGAACGTCAAGACAGACTTACAGCAAACAATCTCATTTTAGGTTCTTCATTCAGTTTAAATTTTAACAGTCAGGAAAGTATTTTTGATGAAAATTTTTATCAACTCAGGTGGAAAGTAGATTGGGTAGGTAACCTTTTAAACGGTGTGCTTCGAGCTGTTAATGCTCCCGAAAATGATCAAGGGCAAACCCAATTGGGAGGCGTAAGTCCTTCCCAATACGTAAAATCAGAAGTAGATTATATCAAACATTGGCCTTTAGGAAATGAACAAGTCATCGCATTTCATGCTTTTGGAGGTCTAGCAGTTCCCTACGGCAATGCGAATAACATGCCTTTTTCTCGATCGTATTTTTCTGGAGGTGCTAATGACAACAGAGCATGGAAAGCCTATAAACTCGGTCCTGGAAGCAGTAATAATATCAATGAATTCAACGAAGCCAATTTCAAACTCGCCTTTAATATCGAATACCGTTTCCCTCTAAGTGGCCCCTTAAAAGGTGGACTTTTTATCGATGCAGGAAATGTTTGGAATATTTTTGATGATGTTGATGATACTGCTTTTCGATTTGATGGGCTGCAAGACCTTTCCGAGATTGCAATTGGTTCTGGAATTGGTTTGCGTTACGACTTTGATTTTTTTGTTTTTCGATTTGATACAGGATTTAAAACCTTCAATCCTGCATTGCCTAAGGGGGAACGCTGGTGGGGTGAGTACAAGCTCAAAAATGCTGTTTTTAACATTGGAATTAATTATCCTTTCTAAGTCAAATAAGTTTAATATTTTTGCCCAAACCAAATGAATTAAATGAATCATTCTATCCCCTCCGGTGTTGTCACCGGAAAACAAGTTCAAGAAGTCTTTAAGCTGGCAAAAGCGAAAGCCTTCGCATTACCCGCCGTAAATGTAATCGGAAGTAATACTATTAATTCAGTACTGGAAACAGCTGCTTCATTGAACAGTCCAGTTATCATTCAATTTTCGAATGGTGGAGCTCAATTCAATGCAGGAAAAGGGCTTTCCAACGAAAACCAACAAGCTGCGATTTCAGGCGCAATTGCGGGCGCAAAACACGTACACGAATTGGCAAAAGCCTACGGTGCTACTGTAATTTTACATACAGACCACTGTGCTAAAAATCTACTGCCGTGGATTGATGGACTCTTAGATGCCAGTGAAGAATTTTATGCAGCTCATGGAAAATCACTCTTCAGTTCACATATGATTGATCTTTCAGAAGAACCAATCGAAGAAAATATTGAAATCTGTAAGACCTATTTAGATCGTATGTCTAAAATGGATATGACTCTAGAAATTGAATTGGGAATTACAGGAGGTGAAGAAGATGGGGTTGACAACAGTGATGTTGATGTCTCTAAACTGTATACACAACCAGAAGAAGTCGCCTATGCCTATGAAGAACTTAGTACAATCAGTTCTCAATTTACCATTGCAGCTGCTTTTGGTAACGTTCATGGTGTATACAAGCCAGGGAATGTGAAATTGACTCCAAAGATTTTGAGAAACTCACAAACTTTTATCTCTGAAAAGCACAATCTCGAGAAAAATACCATCGATTTTGTTTTTCACGGCGGCTCCGGTTCTACTCAAGCAGAAATTGAAGAATCAATTGGCTACGGGGTTATTAAAATGAATATTGACACTGACCTTCAATTTGCATTTACCGAAGGAATTCGGGATTATATGAACGATGAAATCGACTATTTAAAAAATCAAATTGGAAATCCTGAAGGTGCCGACCAACCCAATAAAAAGCACTACGATCCTAGAAAATGGCTTCGATTAGGAGAAGAGACTTTCAAGTCACGTCTAAAGAAAGCCTTCGAAGACTTAAATAACACAGACACTTTGTAGGGGAAGATTAATTTATATATTTGAGAAAATCTACTACAGATGAGCTGGTTTAAGAGAAGTGAAAAGGGAATTCAGACCAAAACTGAAGAAAAAAAGGACATCCCTAAAGGCCTTTGGTACAGGACTCCTACAGGGAAAGTAATAGAGTCTCAAGAACTGGCAGAAAATAACTATGTCAGCCCTGAAGACGATTATCACGTTCATATTGGAAGTAAAGAGTATTTTGAAATCCTATTTGACGATGGGCAATTTGAAGAGCTAGACATCAAGCTAAAATCCAAAGACTTTTTAAAATTTGAAGACTCAAAAAAATACATCGACCGTCTTAAAGATGCCCATAAAAAAACAGGCCTTTACGATGCCATACGAGTAGCGGTTGGACTTTCTAAAGGAAAAAAACTGGTCGTTGCGAGTATGGATTTCAAATTTATCGGTGGATCCATGGGCTCCGTAGTAGGAGAAAAAATTGCTCGTGCAACAGATCATGCCATAAAAAATAAACTACCCTTAGTGATCATATCAAAATCAGGAGGAGCGAGAATGATGGAATCGGCCACTTCATTGATGCAAATGGCTAAAACCTCGGCTAAATTAGCCCAGCTAGCGGAAGCAAAACTTCCCTATATTTCGCTATGTACAGATCCGACTACGGGTGGAACTACGGCTTCCTATGCCATGCTAGGTGATATCAATATTGCTGAACCCAAGGCATTGATTGCCTTTGCAGGACCACGTGTCGTTAAAGATACAACAGGTCAAGACCTCCCAGAAGGGTTTCAAACGAGTGAATTCCTCCTCGAAAAAGGCTTTTTAGATTTTATTTCTCACCGAAATGAACTCAAAAATAAAATCAATTTATACATTGATTTGATCCTGAATCAGCCATTGAGAAATTAGGCTGTCGGAGTTAACACCCATTTTATTCAATCCCAATTGGTTGTTTAATCCTTCCGATGTTGTATATTTGCAGCTCGTAAAAAATTTACATAAAAATCATTAAAATTAATATTGGCATGTACAATTCAAAAGAAGTAAAAGAAACTATTTTTAAAAAACACGGTAAGTCTGAAAAAGACACTGGGTCTGCAGAGGGACAAATCGCTCTTTTCACTCACCGTATCGAACACTTATCAAACCACCTCAAAAGCAATCGTAAAGATTATAACACGGAGCGCTCTTTGGTACGTTTGGTAGGTAAAAGAAGAAGTCTTTTAGATTATTTAAAATCCAAGGATATTACTCGCTATCGCGCGATTGTAAAAGAGTTGGGTATCCGTAAATAATTTTTAGATTACCTAACTGAATCTTAGTTTTTCATTGGTTGCAACAACACACAACAACTGTTTAACCAAATAATGAAAAATGATTCCAAAAACATTTACACAAGAAATTCGTCTTGAAGACGGAAGAACAATCACNTTAGAAACCGGAAAATTAGCTAAACAAGCTGATGGTTCTGTNGTGGTCANAATGGGAGANTGTATGCTCCTAGCTACTGCTGTATCNGCCAGAAAGGCNAGCCCAGTAGACTTTTTACCTTTGACGGTAGACTACAGAGAAAAATTTGCTGCAGCTGGGAGATTNCCTGGCGGATTCTTTAAGCGTGAAGCACGTCCAAGCGACCAAGAAGTATTAACCATGCGTCTTGTTGACCGCGTGCTTCGTCCNCTTTTCCCGAAAGATTATCACGCCGAAACCCAGGTNATGATTCAGTTAATGTCCCATGACGAAAANGTAATGCCTGATNCCCTAGCTGGATTAGCCGCATCAGCTGCAATCCAACTGTCTGATATTCCTTTTGAATATCCAATCTCAGAGGTTAGAGTAGCTCGAATTGACGGCATGTTCGTCATTAACCCCAGTAAAGAACAACTCGTAGAATCTGATATTGACATCATGATTGGTGCTAGTCAAGATTCTGTTGCCATGGTAGAAGGTGAATTCGATGAAATCTCCGAAGAAGAAATGCTCGATGCAATTTCTTTCGGTCATGAGGCAATAAAAGATCAAATTAAAGCGCAAGTAGGATTAGCTGAAGCATTCGGAAAGAAAGAAACGCGTACTTACGAAGAAGAAGATCAGGACGATGCTTTGGAGAAAACAATTCATGAAAAGACCTATGATGCATACTACGAAGTTGCAAAACAAGGATTGTCTAAAGCGGAGCGATCAGAAAAATTTTCTGAAATTAAAGAAAATTTTATTGCAACACTGACTGAAGAAGAGTTAGAAGAAAAATCAGAACTCATCGGTCGTTACTTAAGCGGTACTCAGAAAAAAGCAGTGCGTGATTTAGTCCTCGCTGACGGTATTCGTCTCGACGGAAGAAAAACCACTGATATCCGACCTATTTGGTGTGAAGTAGACTATCTACCTTCAACTCATGGTTCGGCCTTGTTTACTCGTGGNGAAACTCAAGCCTTGGCAACAGCCACNTTGGGAACCTCTAGAGAGTCAAATATCATAGACCTGCCTACTGATCAGGGCGAAGAAAANTTCTATCTGCATTACAATTTTCCTCCTTTTTCAACTGGAGAAGCTAGACCCTTAAGAGGAACTTCAAGACGAGAAGTAGGACACGGTAACTTAGCTCAAAGAGCATTGAAGAAAGTGATTCCAGATAATTGTCCGTATACAGTNCGTATNGTTTCTGAAGTATTAGAATCGAATGGATCTTCGTCTATGGCAACTGTTTGCGCAGGAACTATGGCACTGATGGATGCGGGAGTTCAGATTTCAAAACCAGTTTCAGGNATTGCAATGGGACTGATTACTGAAGGAGATAATTTTGCAGTACTTTCAGATATCTTGGGAGACGAAGATCATTTGGGAGATATGGACTTTAAAGTAACTGGAACAGCTGATGGAATTACTGCTTGTCAGATGGATATTAAGATTAAAGGATTGCGTTTTGATATNATGACTCAAGCCTTAAACCAAGCTAAAGAAGGAAGNNTGCATATCTTAAAACACCTTACTGATACCATAGCAAGNCCNAACGAAGATGTNAAAGCACATGCACCAAAAATGATCAATCGCCGTATTCCAAACGAATACATCGGTGCATTAATTGGTCCTGGTGGAAAAGTAATCCAAGAACTTCAAAAGGAGTCTGGCTGNACGATAGTAATCAATGAAGATCCTGTAACCGAAGAAGGTATAGTTGAGATTTTAGGAACTTCTCCAGAAGGCATTGCCATGGTAGAAGGCAAAATCGACTCCATTACTTTCAAACCGAAAGTAGGGAATACTTATGANGTCAAAGTGATAAAAATGCTTGACTTTGGTGCTGTAGTAGAATATACTGAAGCGCCAGGTAATGAAGTATTACTTCACGTGAGTGAATTGGCATGGGAGCGTACAGAAAATGTGTCTGATGTTGTAAATCTTGGAGATATTCTAAATGTAAAATACTTCGGTGTAGACTCNAGAACTCGAAAAGAAAAGGTGTCTCGTAAAGCCTTGTTACCAAGACCAGATAAAAAAGATTAATTTTTTCTCANAGTTTTGTAACAATTTGANGATTCTAACGTAATACTACTACAAACCTATACGATTTANTGCATGAGACAGCTTAAAATTACCAAACAGGTAACCAATAGAGAAACCGCTTCACTTGATAAATACCTTCAAGAAATNGGTAAAGTNGATTTAATTACTGCCGAAGAAGAAGTTGAATTGGCTCAGCGAATCAAAGCCGGTGATCAAATAGCCNTAGAAAAACTNACNAAAGCAAATTTGCGTTTTGTTGTTTCTGTTGCCAAACAATATCAAAATCAGGGATTGACTTTGCCTGACTTGATTAACGAAGGTAATCTTGGTTTGATCAAAGCAGCTCAGCGATTTGACGAAACTCGTGGTTTTAAATTNATCTCTTATGCAGTTTGGTGGATTCGACAGTCAATTTTACAGGCTCTAGCTGAACAATCAAGGATTGTTAGGCTTCCGCTCAACAAGATTGGATCCATTAATAAAATCAATAAAACCTATGCNTTTCTTGAGCAAGCTCACGAACGTGCGCCTTCAGCAGAAGAAATAGCAAAGGAATTGGACATGACCATCAATGATGTAAAAGAGTCCCTCAAAAACTCAGGACGCCATGTATCTATGGATGCGCCTTTAGTTGAAGGTGAAGACTCAAACCTCTACGATGTTCTCAATAGTGGNGAATCTCCNAACCCTGANAGAACCTTNNTNCATGAATCTCTTAGAACTGAAATCGAAAGAGCGCTTGAAACACTCACGCCTAGAGAGGCTGATGTGGTTCGTTTGTATTTCGGATTAGGAAATCAACATGCAATGACTCTAGAAGAGATTGGTGAAACCTTTGATTTGACTCGTGAACGCGTTCGTCAGATTAAAGAAAAAGCAATACGAAGACTCAAACACACCTCTAGAAGTAAAATTCTAAAAACCTATTTGGGTTAAAGCACAAGGCAACTTTTACAAGTTGCCTTTTTTTGTATCTTTAAAATAAAGAAATTCATGCCACCGATTATTGCGCCTTCTGTATTAGCTGCAGACTTTGGAAATTTAGAACNGGATTGTAAAATGGTCAATACCAGCGANGCCGATTGGTTTCATATTGATATCATGGACGGTGTTTTTGTTCCAAATATTTCTTTTGGTATNCCAGTTTTAGCTGCTATTCAAAAACATGCTCAAAAGCCTCTAGANGTACATTTGATGATTGTTGATCCAGATCGTTATATAGAAACGTTTNACNAATTAGGTGCAGAAATACTCACAGTGCACTACGAAGCGTGTAANCATCTTCACAGAAGCCTTCAGTTGATAAAATCTTTCGGAATAAAAGCAGGTGTAGCACTTAATCCACACACACCAGTACAACACCTTAGGGACACTATTCAAGACATTGATTTAGTNTGCTTAATGAGCGTTAATCCTGGGTTTGGTGGCCAGTCTTTTATTGAAAAGACCTACGATAAGATTAAAGAGCTAAAACAATTAATTGAGGACACCAANAGTAACTGTTTAATTGAAATTGATGGAGGTGTCACAGACGAAAATGCANCCAAATTAACTTCNTNTGGAGCAGATGTTCTTGTNGCCGGAAGTCATGTGTTTAAGTCTGCCGATCCNTTGAGTACAATTAAGANATTAAAAAANGTCAATTAGTCTCGCTTNGGCTTAAACTGAACCCTTCTATTGATNGCNCTTCCTTTGGGTTCACTATTATCCCCAACAGGATCAGANTCTCCATATCCCTCTAATTCNANTCGGANAGGNGAAATTCCCAAGCNTATCAAATACTCCATTACAGCTTCTGCACGTCTNATTGATAANTCAATATTGTANTCTTCATCACCGTCTGAGGAAGCATATCCTTCNATAATGATGTTCCCCTTTGGATTTTCAATCAGTACANCTTTAATTTCTTCCAAAACTTCTCGTGTTTTTTTACCAATAATTTGCGCACTATTNGCTGGGAAATAAATACGAGATCCAAAATCATTTAAGGTTTGTACTATTTCTGNNGAAAGCTCAGGACAGCCATTATTGGCAGNAGTCCCTTTTTCATCAGGACAAAGATCATCTTTATTTGGAACNCCGTCTTGATCGTCATCAGGCCAAGGACATCCTTTATTTTCTGCAGGCCCTANTTCTTCTATACATTGGTCAATANCATCAGATAGACCGTCTCCGTCCGAATCTGGACAGCCATTCATTTCAATAGAACCTGGCTCATCAGGACAAGTNTCATCAGGATCAGCTATGCCGTCACNATCGGTATCTATACATCCTTGAAATTCTATCGTTCCAGCTATTTCNGGGCATTTATCTTCCTTATCAATGATTCCATCNCCATCGGAGTCAGGACATCCATCAAACTCTTTTAATCCAGGAACATTTGGNCATTTGTCTTTTTTGTCAGAAACACCGTCTTTNTCTNTATCGCCTGCCCCAAAACTATAGCCTATACCCAACAAATGTTGTAAATGATCAAACCCATCGTTTTCATTCATCATTCTGNAAGAAGATTGTANGTTGATCGCTATTTTACCACTCGTAAATANGTTAAAGCCCACACCTCCGAAATAGGTNCGGCTAGTCTCTGANGAGGGNAAAAAACCTTCTCTTTGAACGCCATCNGAAAAAAGGGAAAAACCATANCCAGCNNTCAANTAAGGAGNAAAACNACNCTTAACNAAGTTNANCTTTAAANAACCGTCAAGTGAGGTATANGTGTAGGAATCAGAAAAATTATCGACTTGACCCAGACTGTATTGAGTCCCNATTGATAGTCCTCCGGCNACATGCCTGCTTAAACTAANAGNTGGTCCTCCGAAGTTAAGCCCTGATTCAACCTCTGTTCCAACTAGACTGATTNCATTGGCACCTNNAGAGAATNTCCATGGGGAATCTTGAGTTTGACTGTANGTTGTATGTATAAATAATACCGTAAGTAATGAAAGTAATGNTNTCAAATATCTCATATNAAGNTGATNGTTNNAATTTACAAAACAATCAAACTTANGNTTTATTGCCCTAANTACCATTTTGATGAAGNAAAAATTANTCTAAATCCTTACTTGATTTAAAAATAGAAGGAAATTTTCTCTCAATCCAATCCGGTATGTAGTTTTGGTTTTCGTCTTCTTCCAATCCAGTGGCAGTAGATATAACTGCATATAAAATGACACCNCCTACAATAACAACGGCTCCGATAATAANTANTATGATTTCGNTCATTTACTTATAATTAAGATNGTTCNTTAAATGTACAAAAAATATTGAAGAAATNNTTCTTATTNTATTTTCATACAATCTTCTTCAAGAACCCTAGTGANTNNTTGAATTAAAAANTCTGCNTCTTCTTTTGAAAAAACTAGAGGGGGTTTAATTTTAATTACATTGTTATCAGGNCCATCGGTGCTCATCAAGATTCCATTTTGCTTCATTCTATTGACCAAATATTTTGCCTGGNTTTGNAGTGGTAGCTTGGCTGANGAGACNAGCTCTATCCCTAAAAAAAGNCCCTGNCCTCTAATTGAGCCNATAATTGGGAATACTNTTGACAGTTTTTTNAATTNGGNTANTAAATACGCCCCTATCTCCANCGCATTGAACTGAAGATTTTCATCTTCAACCACCTGCAAAACCTCAGTTGCGATTGCACAAGAAACNGGGTTTCCTCCAAAGGTGTTGAAAAACTCCATACCATTCGCAAATTTATCTGCTACTTGTTCTGTACATACGACTGCTGCAACTGGATGACCGTTACCCAAAGGTTTTCCTATAGTAATGATGTCTGGTATGACATCGTGTAATTGAAAACCCCAAAATGTCTTACCCATTCTACCACAGCCAGTCTGAACTTCATCAGAAATACAAAGACCTCCTGCTTTTCTNACCAGTGAATATACNTTTTTNANAAACCCNTCAGGTAATTCTATTTGTCCCCCACAACTCAACAGNGGCTCAATGATGAATCCACCCAACTTTTTTTNCGCAGCAGTCAACTTNTTGATAAGTGATTCAACTTCCTTNGCATACTTTGATGCGGTTTCTAGNCCTCGGTACTTTCCTCTAAATGAGTCAGGCATNGGAAATACATGGACATTATCNGGNGCACCTANTCCTCCTTTACCGTCGAATTTATAAGAACTGATATCTACGCATCCATTTGTGTTTCCATGATAGCCTACCTCTGACACTAACATTTCATTNGATCCCGTGTAGGTCTTTACCATTCTTAATGCCAACTCATTNGCNTCACTTCCAGAATTTACAAAATGAAACACGTTCAATTCTGGAGGTAATGTTTCTTTTAATTTATNAGCNAGTGCCGTTATATTNTCGTGTAAATACCTNGAATTTGTATTTAANAGAGCCATTTGCTTTTGCCCTGCTTTTACAACTCTTGGNTGTTCNTGNCCTACNTGNGCTACATTATTTACGGTATCTAAATACTTNCTACCCCANTTATCAATTAAGTTAACCCCNGAACCTCTTACTATATAAAGTGGNTCCTCATACTGTAAACTCATNCCTCTNCCAAGGTTTTGCNTTCTAGCTTTTAAAAGCTNNTTTGAGGTGTCNTCANGGGAGCTAGCTAACTCTTTCAAGTTGAACAANAAATTTGGNTTTGGNCATATTGATTGCCAAGTNTGCTTTTCATTAAAATAAGCTACTCCAGGGAAATCATTTTTATAGCTTAAAAGACTGAGCNTGACTTGAAAATGCAAATGTGGTGACCAATTTCCGTTTTCGTTTNAGTTTCCAACTTCACCAATTTTATCACCTTGNCTTAACTNATCTCCAATNTTGAGTTGATTGNNACTTNCTGCAGACAAATGTCCATATAAAGTGTAAAAATTAAGGCCCTCCTCTTGATGGCCAAGTATCACNAACCCACCGTATTTTTTATCTCCTTTATCATTTGTAGAAACTATGACTTTACCNTCATAAANAGCATGTANTGNGGTTAATGAAGGAATCCAAAAATCAATGCCCAAATGCATGCANCGGCTNTCNCGACCNTTNTTTCCTATTTTGTCATAAGTAGCAGCGGTGTAAAGAGGTCTTCCTTCAAGGTAACCNCCAGCTATTATTTTATCTGGATGTACTTTTTGGAGCTCTGCTAATTGATAGTTAAACCAATCTAAATTGTCAAAATCTGAGGATTGCCCCAACCACTTACTTGAAATACTCAAGTCTAANGGNACTACCCTTTCTTTTTTTAANGAAGGNAANAGGGAAATGAGAGAAATATTTTGATTNGAAGTCCAGTTTATAAAAAAATCTGATTGCGGATGAGGAGTCATCCCNCAAGCCNCTCTAAANNGATAATATGCAAATTCTGNATCGATATGCTTCCACTTGNTCAATAACTCCCAAGCTGCTTTATCGCTAACTTGAAGGTAAGAATTCTCTGCTACTTCTAATTTATTNATTCTCGATTTAGTNACCGAAATTANGAGACGAATTGCGATACATNTATAGAGATATTCCAATGCNTTTTCTTCAAGTGGAAAAAACTNNTGGTACCCTTTAACNATAGCTAATGAAGCTTCAAGAGGATCTTCAAAANCCATAATTGCGTAAGAACAACAAATTGCTAAATCATTTATTGTTTGAGTATAAATAGCATCCCCAAAATCAATTAAGCCCTCAAGCTTTGGANTGAAAACATCTTCTGAAACTANAATATTAAAATCATTAGCNTCATTGTGTACTGTACTCTTTTGCAACTGANTGTATTCAGTCTGNACTNCTTCAAACTGGCTAATNAATCCCTTGATCAAGTTTTGTTCTGCNGTATCAAAAAGNTCTAAATAATCTTTGACCCATAATCCANTAGCNATATCCCATTCAAACNNTCGGTGNGNAANGGGNTNATCAAAATCNANNAATGCTGTNCTTAGTNTACCGCAAAGTANCCCCANCTCNTAACGCANNGNTTCAGTATGAGGGTTNACATGATTCCACAACCGCCCTGGGANCCAACTTAANANNCGAACACTTCTTTGCTGTTGGTTTTCATCAATAAAGTTTGAAGTGGATTCTCCAGTATGTGTTTTGATAACTTGCGTGGGAGATTAAAATTGAGTTCTTTTGATTCTAGATGATTTAGGAGTCTTTCTTGAAAATTTAAAAATTCCAAATCTCTGTCAGAAGCATAAACTTTAACAACAAAAGCTTTTCCTTGCTCAGAAACCAATTTAAAATTCAAATCAAGTTCTCCATCTAGGGGTGAGAGCAGTCCTTTTAATCCGAAACTATTAAAAATATGTTCTTTTAACTTTTCAGTTTGACCTGTTTTATTTATGTGAGTCAATATTTGTAAAATTATTCAAAAGAAATATAATGAAATCCATAAAATATTTGACAAATGTCGTCATCATCTTTAAGATAAACCTCATTAATGAGTCATAAATATTAATTTTTTCATAATTTATTTATCTATTCTCTAACTCAAATGAAAAGTAAGATTTTTATTGACTTGCTTTAGATGACCTATTCAGGATTACGCTGTATTTCTCAAAAAGCTCCGTTTGGAACATCAACAAAAGAAAGCTCGGCTTTTCTTTATTTCAAATTTTTGTTGATGTATTCGTGAACCAGGGAGGATTCGAACCCAACTCTTAAATCATTGGCTTTCGTAATAATATAATTTATATAAAGACCCGTTGGGTTCTAAAATAAAACCCTTTGAGTAAAAAATAAACCCACAATTCCTTATGGGTTCAACGTTTGTGAGGGAGAGAGGATTCGAACCCCCAACCAACAGAGCCGAAATCTGTTATTCTATCCAGTTGAACTACTCCCCCGTTTGAATATCAAAAGTAGAAAAAAGAGTGATTATTAAATCTAATAATCATAAAATTATATCAAAAATTATTAGAATTAATGCTCCCCTGGTTTCTACATCATAATTAGGAAATTAAATAGAATAACCACCTGTTTTTTATGTTTTACCTATTGATAATCATCCTATTCGTAACTATACATTTTATTTAGGAAAATCATTCTCAAACATTTATGATAATTGTTAATTTCACAATCCAACAAGTCTTTCCCGTAATGAAGAAACAATATAATTTGACTTCCTTAAAGTTTTTATTCCTATCGTTTATTTTTTTTGGTTGTCAAAGTAATTCTGATAAACCAATAATTAAGTCTCTTTTTGAGTAAATATTTTAGATGAAGAAGTTGATAATTTTATTGATAATCAGATGTTATTATTGAATACTCCATCTTTATCAATTGCTATAATAAACGATGGTGAAGTTGTTTATCATAGAGTGAAAGGATACTCAAATAAAGAACAAGAAATACTTTCTGATAAAAATTCAATATTTGAGGGTGCTTCTATTTCTAAATCAGTTTTTGGTTTTTTTGTAATGACTTTTGTTGAAGATGGTTTAATTGATTTATAATTAACCTTAAGTTTAGCACATAATATATTGCCTTTAACATCATGAAAATATATTAGTTTTCTGAGCTTTCAGGCCCATCTTTCGTAGTTTGATCTCCTTGACCCAGATTGATTCTAAGGACAATTTCATGTGTTTTAAGATTAAGCTGAGAGAGTGA
>NHDB01000012.1 GCA_002167945.1 Flavobacteriaceae bacterium TMED48
AAAAGAAGTTCAAATATTTTNNTCTATNTTTTTATGNCTCCTNCTCCTGCCATATTGATCNTCATTGGTNTATTTGAGCAACCCGCTANNGTTGAGATTGAAAAAGAACAAGCCTTGAATGATTTTATTGAAAGCTATTATTTGGAAGACTTCGATAGCTACGAAATGCTTTCTATGATGGAAGATAATGAAATTGAAAGCNCATTTNATCAAATCACTAAACCCTAGGAGATGAAAAAACTTAATGGAATTTTTATATTACTTTCAANACTCNTAGTCTCCAATCCGACTTATGCGCAAAAAAACAGTCGGTTTGAACGATTTAAAGAGATGAAATTGAATTTCATTCTTGAGAATACCGAACTCAACAATACAGAAATAGAATCATTTAAAATAATTTTTGAAGAATCTGAAAATAAATATCACAANGAAGTNTGGNTACTCAAACGAAAATTGAGAAAANANCTAACANANGCCTNTGATACAATTTCTTCTGAAAGCGNATCAAAATACATTAATGATTATTACCAATTTGAACAACTTGGTATGAGCATTAAAAACAAACGAAATCAAGCACTTTTAAAATCAATTCGCCCTAAAGTGGTCCTAAGGATTCTTCAGCAAGAAAAAGAATTTGACGAAGTAATGTTCAAGCGAATTCGGAATCGTTCAAAAGANAAACAAAAGGAAAAGGAGAAAGAATAATACGATATCTTTATCCCTGTGAAAATACATAAAAACCTTGCTTTGGGGATTGTTGAAGGACTTCAACAAATTCTAGTAAAAAATGANGCTTTACGCCCCTGTCTCAATCGGCTTTTAAAACAAAATAGAAAATGGGGTTCAAGAGATCGTCGCCAATTGGGAGAAGCGGTTTTGGATTGNNTACGGTGGAAACGCACCTATGAGTATCTGGGTAATCTCAACANCCAGTCAGANAACTATTATTGGGAGCTCNTAGGAATTTGGATTTTGACCAAAAAAATAGCCTTTCCCGATTGGGAAGAAATAGCCACATTNAAGCATTTAAAAATTGAGTTTCCATTAAATACAAAANCCACAGACCGNANAACTAGAGAGTCACTNCCTGACTGGTTAGATGAGTTGGGTATAAAAAGTTTTGATGAGGACACATGGAATCNAGAAAGTCAATCGCTAAATCAAATGGCACCCCTCGTTTTACGCGNNAATACGCTTAAAAATGATCCTCTAAGTCTATTAAAACGTTTGAAAAAGGATTTTAATATTGAAGCGACTCAATCCACAACTATACCAGAGGCTTTAATCCTAGAAAAACACCAAAAGCTCAGTCAAAATCCAATCTACCTCAAAGGAGGGTTTGAAATTCAAGATGCAAACTCACAACAAGTAGCGCATTGGNCCAATCCGCAACCTGGAAACCTTATAGTGGANGCCTGTGCNGGCAGTGGGGGAAAAAGCCTCCATCTGGCTGCAATCATGAAAAATAAAGGTAAAATTATTGCCTTTGATCCACATCAAAATAAACTGGATGAACTTCAGAGAAGAGCAAAAAGAAATGGAGTCTCTAATATTCAAACNGCTACAATCGATGATTCTAAATTTTANACAAAGCTTAAGGAAACTGCCGATATTGTCCTGATAGACGCTCCATGCAGTGGNTTAGGTNTATTGAAAAGAAACCCTGCTGCAAAATGGCAAATGAATCCAGAACGAATTGAATCCCTAGAGCAACTCCAACAGCAAATTTTAGAAAAGAATGCTGCGCTCGTTAAAAATGGGGGAGCGTTACTTTATGCTACGTGCTCAATTTTTCCCAATGAAAATCAAGATCAAATCAGTCGCTTTTTGAAGTCTGAGGTAGGAAGTGTATTTACACTTGAAAAAGAACAGAGCTTTTTAACNCATCAAACTGGTTTTGACGGATTTTACATTGCNCGTCTAAAAAAAAACTAAAATATTATTCATTATTAAANTCCAAATATTNATTTCANNATCAATTTTTANTGCCTTTATGAAAAACAATAAAACCCCTTTTTCGCTTAAAGTTAGAATCATTCACCGCTATTTAGGTTATTTTCTAGCTGGTATCATGGCCATGTATGCACTTAGTGGCTCATTGATGATCTTCAGAAGAACAANTTTTTTGAAAAAAGAAGTAATTGAACAANAACAATTTGCTGCAAACCTTAGTGTNGGTGAGTTGAGTTCAAAGCTCAAGACTGGTGTTAAGATTGANAGAAGAGAAGGAGATATTATCTATTTTAAAGAAGGAACCTACAATGAACAAACTGGGGTTGCAGAAGTGAAAAAGATGAAGCTTCCCATACTTTTACAAAAAATNGAAAAACTTCACAANGCAACNACAGAGAGTCCGTTGTACTATTTGAATCTATTTTTTGGTGCTTCNTTGCTATTTTTTGTTTTATCCTCTTTTTGGATGTTTACACCCAAAATGCCTGCATTTAAAAAGGGAATGTATTTTGCNCTAGCAGGAGCCGTATTAANGATCGTAATGCTATTTGTTTAATCCCANGGTTTAANGCCTAACAGTTTTTCGCCTANAGCACTTAATTTTGCCGTANTGTATTTTGTCTGTTCCCACTTTCTTGGATCACCAGGAAAGGCATGACCNTCAGGAGCGATCCTATTTTTCCAAGAGTTTATTCGCCATTCTTTTANGGCAGAATTTTCCTCTTCNGCAGGCATCATNGAAATGTATTGTGCAATTCTGACTTTATCTTCAGAATTATTAGGACGAATCCCGTGAGGTTCAAGGCTATTGAAAATCAATAAATCTCCTACTTCTAATGGAACTTTCACAAAGTGTTCTTCTAAACCTTTTGTATCTGGCTGAAATCTATTGCGGTCCTCTGGTTGTGATTGCTTCCAACTGTCGTAGTTTCTGTAAAGCCATGGGATACACTGAAACCCACCCATCTCCATGTCCGTTTGATCGGCTAAAGCCAAAACTCCTTGTACGTTTTGGGGTTTAGTTTCCGGATCGTAATCCCAATGAATAAAACCTTTATACTCAAAACCCGGTTGAATTGGAAAATTGAGATTTGCACGGTCGATAGTTGCCCAAAGTTTTTCTGTCCCCCAAATATCGACAAAGGCGTTATACACTCGTTCTGTCTGTCTATTTTCCCAAAGCAACTGATGATTATAAACCTCAACCATTCCGGTTCCCTGAAGTTCTTTCATTTGCATCTCAGCGCGAGGTGCTGTATACCAGCTTTCTTGATTTTTGGGATCTTTTTCCTCAAATTCCCAAAGAAAATCAGCTGTTTTTTTTGCTTGCTCTCGGCTTATCGCATTTTTTATTACGACAAAACCATTGTGTAGCCAAAAATTCCAGTCTTCAATGCTTAATACCCTAAGGCTATCATATGTTGCAGAAGTCCTGAGTCCTATGCTACTACTTTTAGCAGTAGATGGATTACCGGGAATATCTTTATGAGCGTTATTTAGGATTTTGGTTTCCATTTTTTCAGGCTTTGTATATGCAAATTACAAAAAATTAACTCATCATCAGCTCAAGTTTATTGAAATAAATAGCTCCTAAGAACACGCTTTATACTTACTTAGTTTAAGCTGTGAATAAAAAGAAGATAACTTCAATCATTCGCTACTAGGATGGCTTAACTATGTGATTGGAATGCCTTATTTTTGTACTTTAATATCACACGCATGATCCTCTTTTTTGGCGATTCATCAGTCCAAGTTTTTGCAGTAAAGTGCAACAAACCACTCCCCCATCCTCAAAAAGAAAAATTAAGCTGGTTATTTGGAAATCAGCCTCCTTTAGATGCCAACACTCTAGACGGGTACTTTTATGGTCCACGAGCCACTATGGTTACTCCCTGGAGTACAAATGCAGTTGAAATTACACAAAATATGGGTCTGGTAGGAATCGAGCGTATTGAAGTCTATGAGGCAAAAAGTCGCGTTCAAAATCCAGATCCCATGTTAGTCACTTCATATGACATTCTAAACCAAAAGCTTTTTGAAGTCGATTTATTACCAGAGGCTGTTCAGCAAATTAACGATATCGCTACTTGTAACATACAAGAGGGTCTTGCTTTAAGTGATGAAGAGGTAAGCTATCTTGAAAAACTTTCAGTATCCTTAAAAAGACCACTGACAGATTCGGAAGTTTTTGGTTTTTCCCAAGTAAATTCTGAACACTGCCGACACAAAATCTTCAACGGTCAATTTATCATTGATGGTGAAGAGAAAGAAGAAAGTCTCTTTAAGCTAATTAAAAACACTTCAAAAGTTAACCCCAATACCATAGTCTCAGCTTATAAAGACAATGTCGCTTTTATTGAGGGTCCAGAGATCGAACAATTTGCTCCTCTAAAAGGAGATGTTCCAAGCAGTTATAAAAAAGAAACTGTAAATAGTGTGATTTCTTTAAAAGCTGAAACCCATAATTTTCCAACCACCGTAGAACCTTTTAATGGTGCAGCTACTGGTTCTGGAGGTGAGATTAGAGACCGATTGGCAGGAGGCCAANGCTCTATACCATTAGCAGGTACTGCCGTTTACATGACCCCCTACTCTAGAGTACAGAAGGGTCGACAGAAAAACCCATTCCAAGAGCGTAAATGGCTGTATCAAACCCCNATAGATATTCTCATTAAAGCCTCTAATGGAGCCTCAGATTTTGGCAATAAATTTGGACAACCTTTAATCGCAGGGTCTCTCTTGACNTTTGAGCACAAAGAAAANAACAAAATGTTGGGCTTCGATAAGGTCATCATGCTGGCTGGAGGAATCGGTTATGGAAAGAGAGAACANGCACAAAAAAGAACACCNAAAAAGGGAGATAAAATCATTATACTTGGAGGAGATAATTACCGAATAGGTATGGGTGGAGCTGCGGTTTCATCAGCAGANACAGGCGCATTTGGAAGTGCTATTGAACTCAATGCCGTTCAACGTTCTAACCCTGAAATGCAAAAAAGGGTAGCCAATGCAATTCGAGCTTTGGTAGAAGCGCCAATCAATCCTATAATTTCCATTCACGATCACGGAGCAGGTGGCCATCTCAATTGCCTCTCTGAACTGGTTGAAGATACAGGNGGAACCATCCATATCGACGCCTTACCTTTAGGTGANCCTACCCTTTCNGCAAANGAGATTATCGGTAATGAATCCCAAGAACGAATGGGGTTGATTTTAGCTCCAAAAGACGCCNCCTTATTAGAAAAAATTGCAAGCCGAGAGCGGGCACCTTTCNATATTGTNGGGGAAGTGACANAAGATCACCACTTTTGTTTTATTTCTGAAAAAACTGGAGAAAAGCCAGTGGATCTATCGCTTTCAGCCTTGTTTGGCAGTGCACCCAAAACCATAATGGAAGACCAGACCCTTCAAGCTGATTTTTCTATTATTTCATATNGTGTTGGACAAATANAAAACTACATTGAAGCAGTTTTACAATTAGAAGCTGTAGCCTGCAANGATTGGCTNACCAATAAAGTAGACCGNTGTGTAAGCGGTCGAGTAGCANAACAACAAACTGTTGGTGAAATTCAACTTCCTCTCANCAACTGCGGTGTAATTGCCTTAGACTATACTGGAAACAAAGGAATCGCAACTTCTATTGGACATGCGCCCGTCAGTGGTTTAATAGACCCTGCTAAAGGAAGTATAAATTCTATAGCAGAAGCTTTAACAAATATTGTTTGGGCACCCNTNGAGGAAGGATTAAAGAGTGTGTCTTTATCTGCCAATTGGATGTGGCCCTGTAATAATGATGGNGANGATGCGCGTCTTTATAGTGCNGTTCAAGCNTGTTCAGANTTTGCAATAGCATTGGGTATNAATATTCCCACAGGAAAAGATTCATTATCGATGAAACAAAAATATCCGGACGGAGACGTGATTGCCCCNGGNACNGTGATCNTCTCTGCTGCGGCCGAATGTTCAACAATTCAAAATATAGTAACCCCNGTAGCTCNACTAGATGGAGGTTCAATTTATTACCTTGACTTNAGCCAAGATGAATTTCACTTGGGAGGAAGCTCTTTTGCTCAAAGCTTAGATGCCATAGGAACAAAAACACCATCAGTCACTGATGCTGCCTATTTTAAAATTGCATTTAATAGCCTTCAAGAGTTTATTAAAAAGGGNATCATTGAAGCAGGACANGATATTGGCTCGGGTGGATTAATTACAAGTTTATTGGAAATGTGTTTCCCTTCCACTTCAATTGGAATGAATCTAGATTTTTCAAGCTTTAAAGAAGATGATTTAGTGAAAATACTTTTTTCGGAAAAACCAGCAGTTGTGCTGCAATCCAAAAAAGATTTAACATCTTTATTTGCTGCTCACGGAATTAAAGTAGACCTCTTGGGTAAAGTAAACAATAGTAAAGTTTTAAAAATTAATGATCTTGAATTAGGCATTTCTAAAATGAGAACCAAATGGATGGCGACTTCTAAGGCATTAGAAAAAAAGCAAACTACAGTTAATCTAGCTGAAGTTCGTTCAGAAAATGTAGTAAANCAACCCTTAAAGTTTAAATTTCCACAAAGTTTTCAGGGCAGATTGCCTCAACTGAAGTCTAAAAAAATCAAAGCTGCTGTCCTACGAGAAAAAGGAAGTAATTCAGAAAGAGAAATGGCCTATGTTATGGATCTCAGTGGATTTGATGTTCGCGATGTTCACATGACAGACCTTATTGAAGGAAGAGAAGATTTGAAAGACATACAGTTTTTAGTTGCCGTTGGTGGATTTTCAAATTCCGATGTACTCGGTTCAGCAAAAGGATGGGCAGGAGCCATCAAGTACAATACACGTGCTAAAGAAGCATTGACAAATTTTTTCAANAGACCCGATACCCTTTCACTAGGAGTTTGTAATGGATGCCAATTGTTTGTTGAACTTGNATTACTTACCCCAGGGGCAGCACANCAGCCAAAAATGCTTCACAATGATTCGGGTAAATTTGAATGTATATTTACNGCAGTGCGTATTCAAAAAAGTAAATCAATNATGCTCNAAGGCCTAGAGGGNAGTNCCCTNGGGATTTGGGCGGCTCANGGTGAGGGTAAATTTGCTTTCCCCGANGCAGAAAGCAAATACGAAATTCCAGCTAAATACCTCTATGCTGACTACCCCTCTAACCCCAATGGATCAGACTTTAATGCTGCCATGCTCAGTTCTCAAGATGGTCGCCATCTTGTAATGATGCCCCATTTGGAACGATCAACTTTCCCTTGGAATTGGGCACATTANCCTAAGNANANAAACGATGAAGTATCCCCTTGGATACTCGCCTTTGAAAATGCCTTTTCNTGGTTNGATTCTTCTGTTAAGTAAAACTTGCTTATNTACTACAAAATATTTCCTATTTTGCAATAAATAGAAGTTTATGACACCGAGCAGATTATTTGATTTTATAACTTATCAAAAAGAGAACGCCCCATTAGAAAATTCATTTACTACCAAATACGATGGTAAATGGGAAAGCATTTCTTCTGAAATGTTTTGTGAACAAGCTGAGAGTATCAGTAACGCATTGATTGAATTGGGGATTCAGCCTCAAGACAAAATAGCGATGATCTCATCAAATAATCGAACAGAATGGAGTTTAATCGATGTTGGATTACTTGCTGTTGGTGCTGTAAATGTTCCGATTTACCCAACCATAGCCTCAACCGACTATGAATATATACTCAATCATTCTGAAAGTCAGTATTGTTTTGTTTCAGATCAGGAAGTATATGACAAGGTAATGACCATTAAAAAAAATGTCAAATCCCTAAAAAAAATCTACAGCTTTGATAAAATCAAAGGATGTGCCCATTGGAGNGAGCTTTTGGANATTGGTAAAGATAAGCCACATCACGAAACAGTTCAAACAAGAAAAGATGCTGTCAAANCAGAAGATTTAGCTACTATAATTTATACCTCTGGAACTACTGGNGTTCCTAAAGGGGTTATGCTGAGTCACCACAATGTTGTTTCAAATGTACTTTCAAGTTCAAAACGATTACCTCTAACTATAGGTAACGCNTCTGCTTTAAGTTTTCTTCCAGTCTGTCATATTTTTGAACGAGTAATTTTATATATCTATATGTACAATAGCGTTTCTGTTTATTTTGCAGAATCTCTTGAAACTATTGCAGACAACCTACGTGAAGTTAAACCTCAGGTNATGACAGCCGTGCCTCGTTTACTTGAAAAGGTTTACGATAAAATCTATGGAAAAGGGGAAGAATTAAGCGGTATCAAACAAAAGCTCTTTTATTGGGCAGTTGATCTTGGTCTACAATATGANCCCTATGGNCAAAATGGAGCTTGGTATGAATTTAAGCTCAAAATAGCACGTAAACTCATCCTCTCTAAGTGGAAGGAAGCCCTTGGTGGAAATCTTGAATTGATAGCCTCTGGAAGTGCAGCACTGCAACCTAGATTGGCAAGAGTATTTACTGCGGCAGGCATGACATTAGTCGAAGGCTATGGACTGACTGAAACCTCACCCGTGATTTCGGTCAACGACATGAGAGAAAGTCATTTTCGCATTGGTACGGTAGGGAAAATCATTGACGATGTAACTGTCAAAATCGCAGAAGATGGTGAAATTCTATGTAAAGGCCCCAACGTCATGATGGGATACTACAAAGAAGAAGAAAAAACAAAAGAGGTAATGAGTAGCGACTATTTTCACACTGGAGATATTGGTGAAATAGATGCTGACGGGTTTTTAAAAATAACTGACCGTAAAAAAGAAATGTTTAAAACTTCTGGAGGAAAGTATATCGCTCCTCAGGTTATTGAAAACCAAATGAAACAGTCCCTCTTTATAGAACAAATCATGGTAGTGGGCGCTGGAAGGAAAATGCCCACTGCACTAATACAACCTAATGTCGAATATGTAATTAACTGGCTAAAAGAGGAAGGGGTAAATTGTACATCACTTGCAGCTGCTATTAAAGAAGCAAAATTGATAGATGCTTTTCAAAATGAAATTAATACTCACAACCAACACTTTGGCTCTTGGGAACAAATTAAAAAGTTTCAGTTAACTCCGGAAGAATGGACCATAGACGACGGACACCTTACTCCTACTATGAAACTTAAAAGGAAGGTCATCAAAGATAAATATGATGGCTTAATAGAATCCATGTATGCTTAAAAATTAACAAATCACTGTCCCTAAACTTTTTTTGTTATTATTATGCGTGCATAGTATTTTTTAATACATTTGACTTGATGAGACAAGAAACTTTTGACAGCGTGTTACGCTCCACATGGAACTTAGTAAGCAAGATGTACAATAAAGAAGCAAATAAGTTTGATTCAACTATGGCCACGGGTTTTGCCTTATTAAGCATAGATGCGGAAGGAACTCCCTCTACTACACTTGGTCCGAAGATGGGTATGGAGCCAACCAGTTTGTCCAGACTATTGAATACCATGGAAGAACGGGATTTAATTTATAGAACACAAAACCCAAATGATGGAAGGAGTATCCTTATACATCTTACCCCTTTTGGTAAAGAAAAAAGGGACGACTCCAAAGCAGTAGTTCTTCATTTCAATCAATTGATT